>CAYZOW010000001.1:0-87347 GCA_964480245.1 uncultured Nitrosopumilaceae archaeon
GCTTCCTTCTCATAGGTCCAGCCCCAAAAGTCCGTCAGCAATAAATTCGTATAGTAAGGTCTAGCACAACAAAGTACGCAACATTTTAAAGAAAAACGACTTTTTTGGATGCTTGCAAACTATCTTCGTCTTATGCTGCTCGGAAAGAAGCTGCCTTTCAATTGCCTGTAACCAATCTATATCGTTCTGCAAAACAGTTGTCAAAGTATTGGTCAGACTTTTCATAATTGAAAAGATCATCTTTTTAAACCGTTATGACGATCTTTTTAATCCTTGAAGGGTTGGTTAAAATTAACTGCATTTGTGTTATCCACAATTATGATTGCATCTACAACTTTGGGTTCGATTCCTGCTGCTTTTGCTCCACCACCCCCGCCACCTGGATGCCCAGCTGTGAATGCGTTGGGTAATTTCTTGCAATCATTGGACGTCTCTGCTTACTTTACTAGCGACGGCACAACAGCAACTTACATCTTAGACACTCCTAACGAGTCACCTTCAGGCGGAGTTCCTGGGTTGATAGAGTATTGTGTTTATCCGGGTACCACTCCAGGGCCACCTACTTCTATATTTTCAACATCTGGTCTACCTTCTGGTTGCCCATTTGTTGCATCTGCCATCACTCTTGCAAAGTTTACTTTCCAGAGAACAGATGGCAATCCATGCAATATCCCATTTGATGGAACAACAGGAATTCAGATGGGAACCGCCACCTGGCCTACTGGCACAGCTCCGGCAGCTCAAACAATACTTATGCACATCAATGATGCCCTCGAGTGCGACACGTTGTACGGCAATGATCCTGGAACATGTTTCGTATTCCCATCTGATATCGTCGTCACACCACCACTTTGCAACGGCGATCCCGCCTGCAAGCAAGTCTTCATAGATGAGGCAGATACAACAAATCCATCTAACGTGCCCGCATTTACACAGCTGCATATCCATTACACTTATGTTATTGTTAACCAGCCCACGAATTCCTTCAACATGATCTTCAAAGTCCCAACAGCGAAGACTCAAGATATCAACTCCGGAGGCGGTAAGGATCACTTTGGTTGCGAGCAGATACCCGATCCGTCAGGGGCTCCGGGCGCGGCTGGGACTTACTCCACCTATCAAAGCACTGGTATGAAATTGAAATATACCTTAGGTAAAGGAACTTGTGATCAGAGCAGATTTACATTGACTGCACCTACTAGTACTATTACTCTAGCACCAGGACAATCTATAACGTTTACAATAGACGAGATAACGCGCATCAACAAGGGTATGAAACAGGAATACACTTCTTGTGGTCCTCACTTCCTTAATTCAGGTTTTACTGTAAAGTGGTTCCAGAACAACGATTACTTACTACATAGCTTCACAACGAATCCTCCACTATACGTGAACGCAGTGTGCCCATAATAGGCAGCTTAAATCTGAGAATGGCCTCTTTTTTATTTTTTATAAAACGCACTAGTGGTTAGACAACATTATTAGGCAATATACAAAAAACTATACTCAGCGCTGACTTCGGATTAGTTACAAATTATCTGTTAAAACATATTTTTGACGTTTGGCAATAAGCACGGCTAATTTTCTAAATTGCATATCACGATATCATCTTGATAAAAAGTTAAGGTATAATAATAATCACAAATCTAGTTTTGGCATGTACACCATCAGGATACCAAAGATCATAAAATACGGAGAAAACGCACTTTCTGAAACCGAATATCCAAAAAATGCTCTTGTTGTAACAACCGCGCCACCTGAAGTTTCAGGAAAATGGCTTGCCAGGATGGGCATCAAAGATTATTTACTCTATGACAAAGTAGAGCCCGAACCATCAATTGAAACAGTACAAAAAGTAATTTCTGAATACAAATCAAAAAACTTGTCAGCAATAATTGGCCTTGGCGGAGGAAGCTCCCAAGATGTAACAAAATACGCAGCAACCGAATTAAAAGTCCCAAAAATCCTTATTCCAACTACGTTTGGAACCGGAAGTGAAATGACCACATATTGCGTTTTAAAATTTGATGGAAAAAAGAAACTACTGCAAGATGAAAGGTTTCTTGCCGATATGGCAGTTGTAGATTCATATTTTTTGGAAGGAACGCCTGAACCAATCATCAAAAATTCAGTCTGTGATGCGTGTGCACAGGCAACCGAAGGATATGACAGTAAGAGAGGAAACGAGTTTACCAAAACAATGTGCAAAGCAGCATTTGATGTATTGTATGATGCCATAATGAATAACAAACCAGAAAATTATCCATACGGCTCCATGCTTTCTGGCATTGGATTTGGAAACGCATCAACCACTTTAGGACACGCTCTCTCGTACGTGTTTTCAAATGAAGGCGTGCCTCATGGGTACTCACTTTCATCGTGTACCACTGTTGCACATAGGTTCAACAAATCAATATTTTATGAAAAATTCAAACAAGTTATTGAGAAACTAAAGTTTGATAGATTGCCTCTAAAAGCTCCATTAGATCAAGCGGCAGACATTGTAATGACAGACAGAGGTCATCTAGATCCTAATCCAATTCCTGTTACAAAAGAAGATGTGATACATCTACTTCAAGATATCAAAGATGGTAGACTGTAACAGTATACAATTTTTTTAATAAATTTTTACAAATAAAAAATTCTGATTTTCGTACTATTTACTAGACTTAAATACCTCATACAAATCACAGTGATGTTATAGGATTATAGAAAAAATGATCAAGTTCGGAATTCAATATGGACTAAACGTTGCTCGACTAGGATTGACAGAGGATCAAATTCTTACTGCCTCTATTTTGGCGGACAAAACAGGCTACAATTCAATTTGGTACATGGATCATACAAACGTACCACAATGGAATCATGCGATTGTAAATGACCCATGGGTGATGCTTTCTGCAATTGCTTCTGTTACAAATAATGTAGAACTTGGAACGTGTGTAACAGATGCCGTAAGACGACACCCATCCAACATTGCACTTGCAGCAATTACTTTGGATAGGGTATCCCACGGAAGAGGGACGTTAGGAATCGGTGCGGGTGAAGCACAAAATATCAAAGAATTTAAAATACCATGGGACAAACCTGTTGGAAGGTTTGCTGAGCAGCTTCAAGTCATAAAATTACTTTTTGAATCATCACCAGAACATCGAGTTAGTTTTAATGGAGAATTTTATCAGTTGGAAGAAGCATGTTTGCAGGCAAAAAGCATCCGCCAACCTCATCCGCCTATTTACATGGCAGCTGGTGCACCAAGAACACTTGATCTGTGTGGAAAGTACGGTGATGGGTGGATCCCAATTGGCTATACTCCTGAGCTTTATGAAGCACATGCCACAACGATAAAAGATTCAATGAAAAAGTATGGTAGAGATGGAAAAGATTTCCAATTTGGAGTCGATATAGATGTTTACTTTTCTGACGATGCAGAAGAGGCATGGGCAAAAATGAAAAACGCTGTAAAAGTTAGTCTGTTTAAACCAGAGGTTCTTAAAGTTCACAACATAGAAGATATCGAAGGTTTTGATTTCAAAAAATACTTTACAGAATATTCCATGTCAAACCAAGAGTGGATAGTCAAAATGCGAGAGGCTGCACAAACAATTCCTGACAAAGTGGCACGCTCCTCAATAGGGATTGGAACTCCAGATGACATTATTCCCGTCTTTGAGCGGTTCCTCAAGTCAGGAGTAAATCATTTTATCATTAGATTCTGGGGTTCTGGGTACTTTAGTTCAATAGACAAGTTTAGCTCTACAGTATTACGATATTTCAGGGAAGCCTCTAGCGCCAAAAAATAATTCAGACGATAAAAGTTGGGATTTGTGCATAAATCTGTGAATTGTTTCCTTCTAGTTTTTATTTCAATAATCTTTTTTGGACCAGTTTACGCCACTCAAAATAGCATCACTGACGCCAATATAGAAGTGACTTTGAATTATCCTGAAGTAGTCACGCATGAAAATGAGTTTGTTTTTGCTTCTATTGTAAAAGCGAAAGTAGATCAGATATCTAACATAACAGTAATTGTTGCTTCTCCAGAAATAGAAATCTCACAAAATCAGTTTCATATAGAAAATTTGCCAAAGGATTCTACTTTAGGAAATAACTTTAACATAAAAGTTAGAGCAGAAGCATCACATGGCACCTTTCTTGTAAACGTTTCAGTCGAGTATTTTATTAAAGGTTTTTTTGATGAAAAACCTGTTAAAAATATCCTCACAAAAGCAGTTGAGCTAAATGTACAATCCATTCCCATACTTGTGCTTCATGCAGATGCCCCAGATTCAATTTTTGCTGGAGAGCCATTTTCTATAATAGGCACGGTAAAAAACCAGGGCTATGATGCACAAAATATTCAGATTGGCGTAGATGCCACACAAGTGGAACTTGAGGGAAAAAAGTTCTATTCTTTTACAAACCTGGATGCGGGCAAGACTGAGAGTTTTGAGTTTGTGCTAAAAACACCAAAAGATCTTGCAATCCCAACTGACATGACAATTAGCATATCTACATCATACTTTGATAAGTCTGGAAAAGAGTACAAACTGGAAGATTCCATCAATGTATTTGTAAGACAGAGAGGAATGCTGGAGATTGGGGGCGCTGAAGGGATTTGGGTAGGAGACTTTTTCATAGCACCCGTTGTCGGTGTTGGAACAATCGTATCATCGGTAATAGGCGTTCTGATATTTTTATGGCACATGAAAAACAAGAAAAAACAAAAACGAACGAAAAAGTAGCCTATTTTAAAATAGGTTTAAAGATATTTGAAAATAGTCTTTTTTTCTGAGTTTGGAAGATCTGAGACAAGAGCAAAGTTGTAGAGCTGGTAAGACTTTTTGTAATCCTTCATAAAGCTCCACGCCACATCATGTGTTTTAAATTCAGTTCTAAGACCGTCTATTTTTGATTCGTTGCCAAAAACATCATAGGTTACAACAGAATACTGTGTTGGTCTGTGGTATGGCTTTGCCTTAAGCAGCCATGCCAGCGCAAAGATAAAGACTGACATCATTATCACAGCAGCCCCAAATTCTTTGAAAAAATCACTTACTACTTGAGGTATGGTGTACCCAAACAGGTTATAGACAAAGTGTGAAAATGCTATTACAGCACTGCCTGCAAGTAAAAATGCCTTAAAATCAGTGAATTGCTCTTGTACTCTCACATCGTATACTAAACAAGACCCGTTTATCATCTTTTAGATTTATAATCTTCAATCCAATCATCATTTCTATGCAACTGCTGGGCAGACTTGAGATAAAGTCTAAAGAAAGAATGATTCAGTTTCTAAACCAACAACAAACTGGCAGGATCTGTAGCCAAGACAAAGATGGATATCCACAGATAATTCCAATGAATTTTGTCTATGTAAATGACGCAATCTACATGCATTCACATACAAAAGGCGAAAAGCTTGAAAACATCGCAAGAAACAAAAAGGTAGGTTTTGAGGTAGACCAATATCTAGAGTTTCTTCCGTCATATTTTACTGATCCTACAGATGCCTCGCAAGCAGATACTCTATACATTAGCGTTGTAATAAAAGGACACGGCATCATAGTTTCTGACAGAAATGAAAAGACGCTTGCTCTTAATGCGCTCATGAAAAAGTACCAGCCTGAAGGAAAGTATGAGGGAATAAGGCCAGAAATGGGAGTTGTAGATGAGGTTGCAATAATAAAAGTGGTTCCAATAACAATGCGTGGAAAATACAAAGTTGGCCAGCACCTTGACAAAAAATCTCGTCTAGATCTTGCAGGCAAGATCCTAGAAAGAAATTCCCCTACTGCTCAAAACACTCTCAAAATCATGGGGATCACGCAGACAAAAGATGGTTTGGCAATCTCAGAAGAGCCAAACTGGTAGTTATTGTAAGACTACCATTGCTTTAAATTTCGTTTTCATTGATTTGTAATGTTGTTACAAAGTCCAGTCTTTGAGTTAGTATCAGAGTTCCAGCCAACAGGCGATCAGCCTCAGGCAATAGAGCAGCTAGTAGAAGGCGTACGAAAGAAAAAAATCCAGACCTTGCTTGGGGTGACAGGCAGCGGCAAGACATTTACTGTTGCAAACGCAATACAAAGGACAGGTAAAAATACGCTTGTCATATCGCATAACAAAACCCTTGCAGCTCAGCTTTATTCTGAGCTAAAACAGTTCTTTCCAAAAAACAATGTCGGGTATTTTGTAAGCTATTATGATTATTACCAGCCAGAAAGCTACATTCCACAAACAGACACCTACATCGAAAAGGACACACGGATAAATGAAAAGATCGAAAAGATGCGCCTTGAGGCAACTGCCATGCTTCTTTCTGGTGAGCCTACAATTATTGTAGCAACCGTTTCGTGCATCTATTCACTAGGCTCACCCCGTGACTGGGAAGCAATGTCAATTGACATTCAAACTGGCAACAACATAGGACGTTCTGCACTAATCAAAAAGCTTGTCAATGCAAGATATGAGAGAAACGATACAGAGCTTGTCTCAGGAACATTTAGAATTAAAGGTGACACCATCGATATCATTCCTGCCTACGCTGATGATGTAGTAAGAATCTCCATGTTTGGCGATAAGATAGAAAAAATATCGTTATGTGATCATATCTCACTAAAAGAAAAAAGAACCATTCCAAAAATCAAGATATTTCCTGCAAAGCATTACCTTGTTGCAAATGACGTAAGAAAAAATGCCGTAGAGTCAATTAAAAAAGAACTCAAAGAGAGACTGCCTCAGCTTAGAGAACTAGAAAGACAAAGACTAGAGATGAGAACAAAGTACGACTTGGAAATGATAGAGGAGCTTGGATACTGCTCTGGGATTGAAAACTATTCTAGACATTTTGATGGCAGAAAGCCAGGCGAGCCTGCATTTTGTTTACTAGACTTTTTTGGAGATAATTTCTTACTAGTAATAGATGAATCGCATGTTACATTACCGCAACTTCATGGCATGTACAAAGGTGATCATTCCCGCAAAAAAGCGCTAATAGAGTATGGCTTTAGGCTTCCAAGTGCATTTGATAATAGACCGCTAAAGTTTGAAGAGTTTGAAAAGTGCATAAAAAACACCATCTTTGCTTCTGCAACTCCTTCGGAATACGAAAAAAAATCTAGTTTTCAGATAGTAGAGCAGCTTGTGCGTCCTACAGGCCTAGTTGATCCACAGGTGGAGGTAAGAAGGACAGAAAACCAGATGGATGACCTTGTATCTGAGATTAAAAAAAGAGCTCAAAAAGACCAACGTGTACTTGTGACAACGCTTACAAAGCGTATGGCAGAAGATCTTGCCGAGTATCTGTCCAAAAAGCAGATCAAGGTAAGATACTTGCATTCTGAAATAGAGAACCTGCAACGAACCGAGCTGATAAGGCAACTACGCCTTGGCGAGTTTGATGTACTAGTTGGGATAAACCTTCTAAGAGAGGGTCTTGACATACCCGAAGTCGCCCTTGTTGCCATCCTAGATGCTGATAAGGAAGGCTTTTTGAGGAACGCAACAAGCCTAATTCAGACTTTTGGCAGGGCAGCAAGAAACATAGATGGTACTGTGATAATGTATGCAGATTCCATTACGCAATCAATGAAGCATGCAATATTAGAAACCGAAAGGAGGAGAAAAAAACAGGTTGCATACAACAAAAAAATGGGCATCACGCCAAGTACTATAGTAAAGGCAATTCCAGAACAAACTACTACACTAGATGAAATAAAACACCTGTCAAGACATGATTTGATAAAAGAAGCAATAGAATCAGAAGCCACTATGAAGAGATTTGCTGAGGAACTTGATTTTGAACGTGCTATAGAATACCGTGAAAAACTTGCACAAATTCAAAAGGAGTTAAGAAAGAAATGATTGACAAACTGATAATCCGTGGTGCGCGAGAACACAACCTAAAAAACATCAATCTTGATATTCCAAAAAACAAGCTTGTGGTAATTACTGGCCTTTCTGGTTCTGGCAAATCTACTCTTGCTTTTGATACAATTTATGCTGAAGGACAAAGAAGATACGTAGAGTCACTTTCTGCGTATGCTAGGCAATTTTTAGAAATGATGGACAAGCCGGATTTGGATTCCATTGAGGGATTATCGCCTGCAATCTCAATTCAGCAAAGAACCACAAGCAAAAATCCAAGATCTACTGTTGGCACCATAACAGAAATCTACGATTATCTAAGGCTTCTTTACGCCAGAATAGGAATACCACATTGCACAAAATGTGGACGTCGTATATCAAATCAGTCTGCCGAGTCTATTTGTGAGTCTGTTCTAAAGGAGTCAGATGGAAAAAACATCCTAATACTTGCACCACTGATTCGCGGTAAAAAAGGAACCTATGAAAAATTATTTGAACAGATAAAAAAAATGGGCTATTCCAGAATAAGAGTAGACAATGAAATAACGGAGCTAAACGGAGAAATTCCAACTCTTGATAAACAAAAACGCCATAGTATCGAGATAGTTGTTGATAGACTGAAAGCATCAAAAGAAGAAAAAAGTAGGCTCTTTGAATCTGTTCAAAACGCATTAAAGGCTGGCAAAGGCACGGTGCTGATTTCAGGAAGTGATGAGCGAATATTTTCACAAAACAATGCTTGTTCGTATTGCGGAATCACCATAGGAGAGCTAGAGCCAAGAACCTTTTCGTTCAATTCACCTTTTGGAGCCTGTAAGATGTGTCATGGTCTTGGCGTTAAGATGGAGTTTGATCCAGATTTGCTGATTCCAGACAAATCAAAATCCATACTTGACGGTGCAATAATACCGTGGTCTGGCAGGTTTTCATCATTTAGAAGACAAACTCTTAGAGATGTTGGAAAAAAGTTTGGCTTTGATTTATTGACCCCAATAAACAAGATGACTCCAACGCAAATGCAAATCATATTGTACGGAACTGATGAGGTAGTCAAGTTTTCTTATGAATCACAAACAACAGACTCAAAGTGGCAGTATGCCAATACTTTCAGCGGGGTTATACCAAGTTTACATCGTAATTTTGTGGAAACTGATTCAGAATCAAAAAGAGAGGAGATTAGAAGATTCATGCGTGAAACTCCATGCAATTCTTGTAAAGGCAGAAAGCTCAAAGACGAAGCCCTGGCCGTTAAGACAAACTCCATGTCCATAATGGATGTTTGTGATCTCTCAATTAATGCATGCTATGACTTTTTCCAAAACCTAAAGCTGACGGAAACTGAAAGATACATTGCAAAATCTGTATTAAAAGAGATTCTCTCAAGGCTAGAATTTTTAAAAAATGTAGGGTTAAACTATCTGACATTAAACAGGGTTAGCGCTACATTATCTGGTGGTGAATCACAGAGAATCAGACTTGCAACGCAAATTGGTTCTAATCTTACTGGTGTACTTTATGTTCTTGACGAACCAACTATTGGCCTTCACCAAAGAGACAACTCAAAGCTGATCAAAACACTGACAAAGCTACGTGATCTTGGAAACACAATACTTGTAGTTGAGCACGACGAAGAGATTATACGAAATTCTGACTGGATAATAGATCTTGGACCGGGAGCTGGAGTCCATGGGGGTAGTGTTGTGTTTGAAGGTACTGCCAAAGAAATCTTAAACAACCACAAATCAGTGACAGGCGAATATCTGAAAAATCACAACGCAATCAAACTCGTCAAAAAAAATCGCCACCAAAATGGCAAATTAATTGTCAGGGGTGCTGCAGAAAATAATCTCAAAAACATAGACATCGAGTTTCCACTTGGCATGATGATTGCGGTGACAGGAGTATCAGGTTCCGGCAAGTCTACTCTTGTAAATGACATTTTATACAATGCCCTTGCTGCGCACTTTTACACATCTGTAGAAAGACCTGGAAAACATAAGGAAATACTTGGGAAAGAACACATTGATAAAATAATAGGAATAGATCAGTCTCCAATAGGCAGAACGCCACGTTCAAACCCCGCTACATACATTAGCGCGTTTACCCCCATACGCGAGCTTTATGCAAATACAGAAACAGCACGAGAAAGGGGCTATACGCCAGGTCAATTCTCCTTTAATGTAGCAGATGGCAGATGCTTTGCCTGTGAAGGCGATGGTGTTAAAAAAATTGAGATGCAGTTTTTGTCTGACGTCTATGTCATGTGTGATGAGTGCAAAGGAAAAAGATACAATTCTGAGACACTATCTGTGCTCTACAAGGGCAAAAACATCGCAGACATTCTTTCTATGACAGTAGATGAAGCACTGGAATTCTTTGCAAACATACCTTCAATCCAAAGAAAACTACAAACAATTGCAGATGTTGGACTTGGATACATCAAACTAGGACAAGCTGCTACAACTCTTTCTGGTGGCGAGGCCCAGAGAGTAAAGCTAGCTGCTGAGCTTTCAAAAAGAGATACTGGCAAGACAGTTTACATTTTAGATGAACCAACAACCGGACTGCATTTTGCCGATGTACAAAAGCTGCTTGATGTTTTAAACAGACTTGTAAATCTTGGCAATACAGTGATCATAATAGAGCACAACATGGATGTAATAAAAAATTCAGATTGGATAATAGATCTTGGCCCAGAAGGTGGCGATGCAGGTGGGATGGTAATTGCATGTGGTACACCTGAACAGCTAGCTCAAAACCAAAAAAGCTATACTGGTCAGTATCTGAAAAAGGTTTTACAAAATGTCAATTAACATCTCAAAACTAGCAATTCCATCCCAGCCTGGAATTTATATGATGAAAGATAAGGACAATAAAATAATCTACATTGGTAAAGCAAAAAATCTTAGAGCCCGAGTAAGATCGTATTTCCTTAAAAACCAAAACTACAAAACTCAAAAACTTGTGCAGAAAGTACATGATTTTGAATTTATTCTGACAGATAATGAAAGTGAAGCGTTCTTGCTAGAAGCAAATATGATCAAGCGCTACAGGCCAGTTTTTAATATAGAGCTAAAGGATCAACAACGTTATACCTACCTTCGAATGACCAACGAAAAATACCCCCGACTCTTGGTGACAAGGCGAACAAGAACAGGCGAGTTCCTAGGCGATGGAAGAATTTACGGTCCCTTTACACATGGCAGCTCAAAAATGCTATCAATTGGGCTTTTACGTAAGACTTTCAAAATAAGAATTTGTAAAAAGCTTCCAAAAGAAGCTTGCCTGGAATATCACCTTGGAAACTGTGAAGCGCCATGTCAATTTAAAGAAGCTCAAGAAAGATATGGGCAACATGTTACAGATCTTGAGTCTATCTTAAAAGGAAAAGAAAAGCTGGAAGACTTTAGCCAAAAACTTGAAGTGGATATGAAAGAGGCATCAGCAGCTCAGCAATATGAAAAGGCAAAGGAAGTTTATGATACGCTGCAAAGGCTGCAAAATCTTCAGACAAGGCAAAAGATGGAGGTTGTAAGAAACTATGATGAGGAATATTTTGGTATAAAAATAAAAGATCAAACTGCAATTGTCATGAGCTTCAGGCAGGTTAATGGAGTCATAAAGGACAGAAATAGGTTTACGTTTGATCTTGTGGGCGATAACTCTTTTTCGAGTTTTCTTTCGCAGTATTATAGCACAAACTCCATTCCAAAGGTTATTGTAACAAATGTTCTACCTGAGAAAAAAGAGATCCTTGTAGACCTGTTTTCAAAAACTGCTGGCTTTAAGGTTAGTATTGTGATTCCATCAGGAGGAATGCGAAAAGACATGATTGACCTTATCATGAAAAATATCACGCTTTTTGAGTCAAAAGGAGCAGAGCCTGCCCTTATTGAATTACAAGAAAAGCTTAACCTGCGTAGCATTCCCAAAACCATAGAATGCTTTGACATATCAAATCACGGTGATCAGTATGCAGTGGGTTCAATGTCAAGATTTGTGGATGGAAAACCCGCTAAATCTGGCTATAGAAAATTTAAGATAAAGTCGGTTCAAGGAAGGGACGATTATGCCATGATTGATGAGATAATAAAACGCCGCTACCTCAGATTACGAAACGAAAAGACACCAATGCCGGATTTGATACTCATAGATGGCGGTAAAGGACAGCTTGGAGCTGCTCTATCAGCATTGAAAAGTGTAGGTGCAGATATTCCATGTGTTTCACTAGCAAAAGAAAATGAAGAAGTTTATCTTCCAAAAGTAAAAGAACCACTTGTAATACCAAAAAATAATCCAGCATTAAAAATTTTACAACATGCCAGAGATGAAGCGCATAGGTTTGGTGTGGCCTATAATAGATCACTACGCAAGTTTTAGTTTTCTAGCATTAAAAGAAATCATCAAGTGATTCTTCTCTTAATGGTTGAGCATCAAATCCAATTTTTATAAGATCATTTGCAAACTCGTCCACAAATCCATGTACGGTGTAAACTTTTTCTGGGTTGGATTTTTTTACAAGTTCTATAAGCTCGTTATAGTCGCAATGATCACTTAGGGCAATAGAATAGTCATGCTGTCTGCCAAACGCAAATCTATTAGATTGAGCCCAACCACTAAAACCAATTGTTATAGCGCCATATTTTGACTTCATATGGTTTACAAAAGCACTTTTTCCATTCATGTGTGGTGCAATCATAATCCATGGCTTTTTATCAAGCAGGCCAGCGCTTTCAGCCTCAGTATGTCCCGTAGCATCTTTCAGATCAATCCCAAAGCTTCTATGCAAATCATTTATTTTTTTTATAGAGTCATGGTAGTAAAGTGGATCCCAGTGTGAAAACAAATAAGATAAAATCTGAGATTTACCAAGCTCATATCCAAGCAAAATAACAGGTTTTCCTTTTGCATACATTTCGGATATTATTGCATTAACTTTTTTCCTGGTCTCTTCTATGTCTGGAAAGACAAATTCAGGCAGGCCAAAGGTACACTCTGTGATGAGTGTTCTACATTTTGGCACTTTTGCACCTGCCAAAAAGCCTCTTTGCCGCGTACAGATGTCACCGGTATAGAATATGTCATCACCAAACAAAAGACCACGCGCACCTAAAATATGACCAGAATCTACCATGGAAAAATTTTCATATTCTTCAACAAAGTTGTCTATATAATATCCACGAAGCTTTGCGATCTCACATGTTTGTCTTGTGGTCAAAACCAAACCGCCATTTTGGTTGTGCAAATGATCAGTGTGTGCATGTGAAACAAATGAAATGCCGCTATCTGTTCCATGTTTTGGATCAAGATGAATTGTCTTTTCATTTTGTGAGAAAACTATTCCATTTGCAGTCATCCTTATTTTTTGTGACAAATCTAAATTCAGATGAATCGAATTGAATATAAAGTGCGAGATTCAGCTGTTTTTAACCAATAGAAAAATAATTGTAAATTTAGATTTTATTGTTAGTTAGTAGTTTTAAACAAGTATTGGTTCTACTGCTGAGGTATGCACTAAAATCATAATTTGTTCTCAGAATAGTGTTATTTCCACTTTTGGAAGACCACCTTTTTATAAATAAACCACATAAAAAATACCAATAAAATGTCACAGTTAGGAAAAACGATACCAAGTAACCTTAGCTTACGTGAAGTAAAAACGGCAAAGAGTCAAAATAAAAGGCTGACTCCAAGGCAGATATTTGAGCAACTATATGGAACGCGCAACAATCATGTAAAGTCGGAAACAAAAAGGACAGTAGATAAGAATTCCAACTTTCTGAATAACGCCTATCGTTATTGCCTGGCTGGAATGGATAATTCATTCAAGCGTGAATTACATTACATATCAACGATAAAATACAATTAATAAACAACAAATCATCAGTCTACGTTACATCTGCCTACCTGTAAGTGATAAAATTAAATCAGACTGATTTTCAGGGAATTTAGCTAAATAATTTTCTTGTGTTTGAATAATGCATAAGTGATAACCATCCAGCCTGCATACCAAAATAGATCTACCGGATGTGCCAAATGATACTGGCCATATGTTTCTAGATTGAAATACCAAACATCACCAATTGTTGTAGCTACAATTCCAAGTACCAAAAGAAGCCATGCTTTACCTAAAACACCTTGTCGAAAAATTCTTGCACCTAAAATTGCAGCAGAAAGAACTACTGCTGCACTTAAAATGTAGCTAAATCCATAGTAAAAGTCAAAGTTAGCTTCACCAATTTCCTGTAATGAAAGAATTGAATAAACTGATATTATAGCTATTGGGATAATTGCAATCAGAGCTTTAGTACCAAAATCAATTTTGGGCTTGAAAAATCTAATATTTTTTTGCAAGTGGTAAAATGCTAATGGATAAAATGCAAGATAGAAAATATCAGCTATGGATGGATATGGATCCATTTCTAGAAAATAATAGATAAGCCATACAGTTTCCCCTAGTGCATTCATTGCCAAACCCAAGCCTAATGCAAAATAGGCTTTTCCAAAAACATTAGATCCTCGATATCTGTTAGCAACATAAAACGCAGCTGCTGACGCAAGTATTGGAAAGGCAATAGAGACTATCGTAATTGGCGCATCTGCTTGCTCTTCTGGAATTGATGATATGTATACCTGAAAGGCAATAACCACGCCTAAAATAAGCAGTAAGACTTTGTAATTTATTGGACTAGTAAGCCTCTCTGGCACACTTGCAGGTTGTGCGGAGTTTTCCACCCTTGCATTTTAACGATATGTCGATATAATTTCATGTCTGTATCTTTTCAGACAATATGTGTGCTTATAATGACCTCTATTATACCAAACCTATGACAGGTTTAGATACTCTGTTAGCGAAATCTTTGGGCGCAGCTATTGAAGATAATTTGGGAGTAGACACTTTACACAAAATAGATAGTCGCCTCTTTGAAAAATATGGCATTACAATAAATCAAGCCATATTGGATTTTCATAAACTTGATAGTGTTTTACGAGAGTATTTTGGAGCAGGAGCTGATGGTTTAGAAAAGAAGATCTTTGAAACTGTATGTACATTAGAAAAATCCAAAACCAACGATCAGGAGTGGATGACCGTAGAAGATCAATTTCTTACTAGAATCATTTTGGAAGCATTTGGTGATGAGGACAAAAAGCAAATTCTAACAGGATTACTTGAACAACCACGCATTATCTCTGAGGTTTTGACCATTTGTAACATACCACAAACCTCTGGCTATCGAAAGATTAATTGGTTAATAGATAATGGCCTGCTAACTACACATGGCTTTATCACTACTGGTGATGGCAAAAGAGTGAACAAGTATACACCAGTATTTGAAAACATAAAGATCAATATCGTAAAAAATAAAGTTACTGTCAAAGCTCAGCTAAACAAAGAATCAATGAATCACAGTTCATTAATTCCATTAATACAAAATTACAGATAAACGTCTTTAGTAAGGAATTAAGTTACAGTAGATTATTTAATGAAATTAAAAAATTATTCATACATCATTTGCTTTCATATTTTACTTATGTAGTTTGCGTTCATATTAATACTGGAATATTTTCTAATTATAAAATATGGTTAATTGTAGTGTCAAAACAATAAGCAAACAATTCTGGTAGGGTAAAGTATTATTGTCTATTTTTATTGAGTATAATGAGACAGGTCAAATTACAGTGAAAAATTAATGTCAGTCAAATCTGATACAGATAATAACATATTAGTAGCAGGCACTTTCCCATATTTGGAAAAGGCATGCGGTTACTTACAGTATTAACTGATCAAAAAGATAGGCTATTTTTATCACGTTACTTTGGATATGTGATCATACTTGCAGCAGCTGCCTTGGCAGCTCTTCTACATGTAATATCAAAACCATTGCTAGATTATTCAAGTCTAAATATGGCGGAAATAAACCCCATAACTTTGGCTGCAATAATTTACATTATTAATGGACTGTTTTTTACACCACTAACGAAGAAAAACCCTGATTCGGTTGGCAAGATTGATAAAAAAAATCTATTTTTGTTAACAGTAATAGGAATTGCCGAAGTTTCAGCCATAATTACATACTTTTTTGGATTAAAAGAATCCACTGCTGTTAATGCATCAATTCTTACTAATGGCGAGATACTATTTTCAATTTTAGTAGCAATCACGGTTTTACGTGAACGACTCCACAAAAAAGAAGCACCAGCATTTTTCCTCATAATAGCTGGGATAATTCTCTTGCCAGTTGTATATGACTTGTATAATAACGGAATGGTTTTGACAGATTTAGTTTTTGGTAATTTGTTAATTATACTATCAGGAGTATTTGTTGCAATTGACATTAATCTGTGCAGATATGTCAATAGAAAAATTGGGCCAAAGAAAATTACACAGGTAGTATCTTTTGTAGGAGCAGGATTTGCGTTTGGTTTGATTGCTATTTTTCAAATTCCTTTTGATGTTAGTGTTGCACATTTACCAGGTATTGCAATCATTGGAATTTTTGGCACTGGCATGGCAACCTTCTTTTTCCTTATTGCACTTAGATTGATTGGTACCGTTAGAACAGTCTTACTTTATTCAACAACTTCTACATTTGGTGTTATTTTTGCTGCCATACTTTTGCAAGAAAGCATAACTTTACAAAATGTATTTTCTATAATTTTAGTCACTGCTGGATTATACCTTCTTAGGAATAGACTTGGCACAATTGAAAAAAGTGGTTCTCATGAACCTATAGCTAGTAAACCTACAGTTCCTAATTTTGATAAATTATGTACTAGTTGTACTCATCAAGGGTGTTGTACATCCTTTGCTAGCCCCTTATTGTTTTCACATGATCTTAATGAACTAAAAAAGATTGGAAAAGATGGAGAAGAATTTGTAAAAGAAATTGAAATACACGGCATAAATGTAAAAACACTTAGGAAAAAACATGATTCAAACATATGCGTCTTTTGGGACGAAGGTAAAAAAATGTGTTCAATTTACAAAAATAGACCTTTTGACTGTAGAGCTTATCCATTTGACATTCATTTTATTGATGGCAAATACCATTGGATAGTTTATTCTTGTAATCCAAAAAGTGAATGGGAGTGGAGTGAAAAATATTTACAAATGTTAGAAAATGATAAGCAGTTTAATGAGGTGATGGAAAAAATAGATGCTTACTCTGATCTTACACAAATAAATAAATTAGAAAAATCAAAGCAGTATCCTTTTACAGTATTAAGACAGATCAGATACAAAACAAATTACATACTGTAATGGTTATTTTCTAAAAGTAAATCATTGCAAATCATCTAGACTCTGGGATTTTATATTTGGTCGATGCCTTTTGAATATCTGAATGTGACTATATACGCCAAATGAGAACAAGATGTAGGCCCACAGAAACAACATGTCAATTGGGTGCCCCATATAATAGGAACCATTCATTGATGTAATTAGAAAGCCAGTATCTGCAATTACGTTTAACACTATTGCTACACACACCAATGACCACAAAAAATTCACCTCCCCCCTGAAAAACAAAATAACGCCAATTAAGGCTGGAATCAAAACAATTGCATCTGCAATCGGGTAGCTTAATGCCAATGTGAGTTCAAAAGCACTAATCTCAGAATCTGTGCCATATGCCATGTATAGTAAGGGAATCAGTAAGGTCATGGCAGTAAAGGATGCATATGCCAGCATCTTTTTTGAGATTGCATCCTTCAATGGTTTTAAATAATATATTGAAAACAAAAACAAAAACGGATACCCTGCAAGATAGAAAAAGTCAGCTGGCGATGGAAATGGATCTATTTCATATACTAGGTCGTAAACAAGCCAGATCTGCTCCGCTACGAACCATGATGCGGCAAGGCCAACAAAAAGAATCCAAGCACGCCCATGTTCACCTTTTACACTAAATCTACTGGCAATGATTATTGATAAAACTAGCAGTGCTCCTGGCACAGGTACATAAAGCAAATTAGTTGTTAGCTTCGTAACATCTTGTCCAACAAAATTTGCAATCATCATTATAAAACCAGTGCAAAGGATAGAAAGTAACAGATACTTTTTTGTTTGTGGTATTTCTAAATTAGTTTGCATATATTATTCACTAATCACTATAAGAAAGTGTTCGATTGATTTTTTTGTGGAAAACTCGTCTAAGGTTTTCTTGATTGATTCCACTATGTTGTTGTAGCAGTTACCATAAAGTTCTTTGAGTATGCTTTTCAGGTATTCTGGATGTTCATGACAATCTGGTATGTAACATTTGTAATTTTTAAATAGTCTATGTGCTACTTCATCTAAGACCGGCTTGCCCATGTTAAGTAAGGTCTTTTCTATGGCTAATGTTACCAATGCTTTGCTTATTTCACCATCTGTAGCATCAAACACGGGATAATTGCCTATAGGCAGTATATAAAAAAGTGTTATTTTTTAGGTATTACAGACAATGAACCTGTGTTTTACTAATGCTAAAACTGTTCTTATTATCAGAACATATCATTGTAAAGCTGTTATAGACATTACAACTCTAGAGATGTTTACAAATGGTTATTCCATATCTTTATTTTAAACAACAAAATTAGTGTAAGAGTTGATCAATCTGGCCATTTTAATCTCCGGACGCGGAAGCAATATGAAAGCGATTTTAAAATCAATCAAAAAAAATAAGATTCCTGCAAACCCCGCTGTAGTTATTTCAAACAAAGCTGATGCAAAGGGCCTCAAGATGGCACAAGGATTTGGGGTCAAGACTGAAGTGATAGAAAGCCAAGGAATCAAGGGTCCAAACTGGGATTATGATAAAAAAATTATATCAGTTTTAGAAAAATATAATGTCACTGCAAGTAATGGACTTGTATGCCTTGCTGGATTCATGCGCATAATGAGTCCTGAATTTATTAGACATTTCAAAGGTAGAGTTATGAATATTCATCCTGCTCTTCTTCCTTCCTTTCCTGGCCTGCATTCACAAAAGCAAGCTGTAGAATATGGTGTTAAGTACTCTGGATGTACAGTTCACTTTGCAGACGAAGGTGTAGACACAGGTCCCATCATCATACAGGCAGTCATCAAAGTAAAAGATGATGATACGGAAGAAACGCTGACAAAAAGAATTCTTGCAAAAGAGCACAAAATCTATCCAGAGGCAGTAAAGCTATTTGCACAAGGTAGGATCAAGTTAGTGGGAAGAAAAGCAATCATTTCTTAAGAGTCAGGTCCGCCAAAAAAATATAATACTACAAGCTCATTTTTGTTCCCATGAAATTTGTGCTCTGTGTTTTTTGCTACAAAGTACGCTTTGCCGCCTGATATAGAATAGTCTTTTCCCCCTATATTCAAAAATCCATCTCCCCGTATGACATAATAAATCTCATCACTGTCGTGCGGAGTCTGTGTATCTTCTTCACCAGGTTCTAATCGCAGTATTCCTGCAACAAGATTATCCCTATTGATAAAGGTGTGAAAGTATGATTTACTCTTGACAATATTTTGCAGATACTCATTTGTATCAAATTCTATTTTCATTATAGATTCAATTCATAAAGTGGGTTATTAATGACACTCCAAGGATTAAATATCCTACAAATTACACAAGCTTGTGACCGGTAAAAAAATAGATGGAATTGCAGTTGCAAATGCAGTTAAAGAGCGAGTTAGAAAAGCAGTGAATGCATTACAAACAGAAGGTGTTACACCATGTCTTGCAACAGTGCTTGTTGGCGAAAACCAAGCATCTTCCATATACGTTAAAAATAAACAAAAAGCATGTTCAGAAGTTGGAATAACAACTAAGGATCACAAGCTGCCTGAATCATTTTCCCAACAAGAGATGAACTCGCTTATCGATTTACTAAATAATGATAATACGGTTCATGGGATTTTAGTGCAAATTCCTCTGCCAAAACAGCTAGACGAATTTGCAACCATATCTAGGATTTCTCCAATAAAAGATGTCGATGGCCTGACTCCGTACAACGTTGGACTTTTGTCTACAGGAAGAGCCATTCTCAAGCCATGTACTCCTTCTGGCATAATGGAGATGTTTGATTATTACAATATAGACCTAGCAGGAAAACACGCCGTAATTATAAACAGAAGTAACCTTGTAGGGAGGCCATTATACAACTTGTTACTTGAGAAAAATGTCACTGTTACCACTTGTCATTCTAAAACACATAACCTCAAGGAACACTGCCAAAAAGCAGACATTGTAATCACGGCAGTGGGGGACAGAACAAAATTTGTCCTTACTGCAGACATGATAAAAGATGGAGCCATAATGATAGATGTTGGCATAAGCAGACAAGATGGCAAACTTGTTGGCGATGCCGATTATGATGAAATAATCAAAAAGGCGTCGTATGCAACTCCGGTTCCCGGAGGAGTTGGCCCCATGACAGTTGCAATGCTTTTAAAAAATACCGTAACGGCAGCTTCAATTAACAAGGGATTTGGATCAGGTAGTTGAAAAGGCAAGGATACGAAGGCAGCTTTTGGATGAGCGCGATTCGTTATCGCAAGATTTTATCAACATAACAAGCAAACAGATACAAGATAACATCAGAAAAATAGATTTTTTTAGAAATGCAAAAAGTGTTGGTTGCTATTATTCTATAGGCAGTGAGGTTAGGACGCAAGATATGCTACACGAGATACTAAACTCTGGAAAGGAGTTATCACTTCCAAAAGTTGAAAAAAACAATCTTGTCTTCAGAAAGATTAAGAGTCTTTCAGAGCTTGAACAAGGAAACTTTTCTGTTATGGAACCAAAAGAAGGTTGTCCAACTGTAAAAAAATTTGATGTAATAATAGTTCCTGCAATTGCACTTACAAGGGAAGGATACAGGCTTGGCTATGGTTTTGGCTATTATGACAGATACTTGTCTAGCAAGAAATCAATGACTATTGCTTTGACTTACTCAAAGCAGATTGTCAGGTCTTTTCCCCACTCAGAACATGACGTTAGAATTGACTGCACAGTTACAGAAGATGAAATAATCACACGTCAAAGATAAGATAACCCCTTTTTTCCAATATCAGATCTAAAGTACTTGCTTGGCCAAGAGATTTTGTCAACCCTAGAATATGCATTTGATATTGCTGCTTCCAGTGTATCACCAAGAGCAGTTACTCCCAGTACCCTACCACTATTTGTTAGTACTTTGCCATTATCACGTTTTGTTCCTGCGTGAAAGACAACTGAGTTTTGATCTTGTGAATCAAGTCCTTTGATTTCTTCATTTTTTTGATATGATTCTGGGTATCCTTTTGATGCCAGTACCACACACACTGCACTTTGGTTCTTCCAAGATATTGGTGACAGCGTTGAGAGATTACCACCTATGCTTGCATTCACATAATCATACAGATCAGAATCCATACGCATCATTATAGGTTGACACTCTGGATCGCCCATTCTTACATTAAATTCTAAGACATACGGTTTATCATCTTTTAGCATTATTCCAGCATACAAAAATCCCTTAAATGAATTTCCTTCACTTTTCATTGAACTCACCGTTTTACTTATGATATTCTTTTGGATTTTTTCTGACATGGAATCGTTAATTACTGGGGTTGGTGAATAAGCACCCATTCCTCCAGTATTTGGCCCTTTGTCATTATCATATATCCTCTTATGATCTTGGCTTGTAGCCATTGGAATTGCTATGGAACCATCAGAAAGTGCAATGTACGATGCTTCAATACCATCTATTCTTTCCTCGAGAATTATCTTTGAACCAGCAACACCAAAGCTTTTCTCAACAAGCATTTTATCAATTGCACGTATTGTTTCTTCTGAATTGTCGCAAACTATAACACCTTTACCAGCTGCAAGCCCATCTGCCTTTACTACCAAAGGAAAGTCAACTGATCGTGTATACTCTTTTGCTTTTTTTGCATCGTCAAAGACTTCAAAACATGCAGTAAGAATATCATTTCGCTTCATGAAATTTTTTGCCCAGATCTTACTTGATTCAAGCTGTGCAGCCTTTTTTGTAGGTCCAAATACTCTCAGCCCTTTTTTGGCAAACTCATCCACAATGCCCATCGAAAGTGGTGCCTCAGGTCCCACTACAGTCAAACAATTATTTTCAGAAGCAAATTTTGCGAGTTTATCAATCTCTTCTATTGATATTGAGAGGTTGTTTGAAGTGCCACCATTTCCTGGCGCATAATACACCTTACCAACTTTTGGGCTTTGAGACAACTTCCAGCCAAGTGCGTGTTCCCTTCCGCCAAAGCCAACAATTAAAACATTAATCAACAAACTGCCTTTCTTTTTCTCGTATATAATCCAAGATTGATTTTAGAAATGTTGATTAACACTATACACTCATTCATTGAAATGAGCCAGATAGATTCACAAAAACCAGTTTACCTTTTTGTACATGGAAGAACGGATTTGGAACCAATTGCAGTAAATGCATTAGTAAATAATGGCTTTTCTAAAGACAGAATTATTTCAGCAAAGACAGACAAGGTCGGAAATGTTGGTGATTATATGGCAATGTTATGGGTTCCGCCAAACCCAGACCACATAAAGATCCAAAAAATAACCAAGGTAGAACATGTAACACCAGATGACATAACTGGATTATGGAAGGGGGTTTCAAAAGAAGATCTCTTCCAAATAAAACTACAGTAAATTCATAGATCAGAGATAAGAGCTGATACGAAGCTTGCAAATTCGTCATCAGAGAATCGTATAACCTCAACTTTGTTTTGTTGTTTAGCAATTTTTACAGATTTGAGATGGTAGCACTCACTTCCGCCATTTAATGTATTAAAGTAATAGTCTTCACATGAACAAAAACCCAAGTCAGGGTCAAGCCAGTGCTCATTTTCTTTTCCGACAACTGTCCAAACCTTACGGTTACTTGGTTCAAAGTAGTGGAGCTTTACACCTTTTCCTGATACTACTGCATCAAGATTTTGAGGACTTTTTTTCACAAGGATTTAATTCAAAACTGATCCGTATATCTTTGATGGCTCAAACAAGGGTTGTACAATCACATCCTGCTTTAATTTTGGAAGAAAAAAAGCGACACCTGATTGTGACTGATCTGCACATAGGCTTTGAAAGTATGCTTGCAGCAAATGACATCTATGTAGAGCCAAAGACAATAGTCCAAGAGACACTGGATGAGCTCACATCCCTTATAGAATCAGAAAAACCTGACTCGCTGATACTTCTTGGTGACATAAAATCTAGCATAGATTCAATATCAAATGCAGAATGGCAAGCAGTACCACTTTTTTTTGAAATAGCAAAGAAGATAGACACTATACTAGTTCCTGGAAACCATGATGGAAACATCCAGAAACTCTTACCTAATGAGGTTAGGCTTGCAAGCTCATCAGGCGTTGTTATAGATGACACACTTTTGACTCATGGTCATACGATGCCTTCTGAAAATCTCTCACACATAAAGAAAATAGTCATGGGACATGTACATCCTGTCTTTTTTAGAGAAGGGTCTGTACTTGATGGTCAAAGAGTATGGATTTCTCTAAGAACAGAAAAGAGTAGTTTATTTCCATCAACAAAAGGCGAGTTAGAAATAATAGTTGTTCCAACCTTTAACAAATATTTTTACGCTACACATAAAAGACATTATAAAAAATCAATTTCTCCAATACTGGAGCATGTAAAGAATTTCAAATCAGCAAAAATTGTGACACTTGACGGTTCGATAATTGGAAACGAATCATTACTTGAAAGTGTTATCTAGCTAAAAGACTCGTATGGTTCTAACGGCTTCTTTGTAGTCTCATTGTGCATAAGCCATTCTAGTGTCTTTGCAAACGAGTCTGCAAGCTCAGTTGTTGTGAGTACAGGAATACCAAGTTCTACTGCTTTTCTTCGGATCTGGTATTCATCATAAAGCATGCCAACATATTTTTCCAAGGTTGAAGTGCTTGGCACGTTTACTATGAAGTTTATTTTACGTTCATAAAGCATATCTGCAATGTTTGGTTTTCGTTCGGGCTCACTGATTTTGTATACCACATCTACATTACCTATCCTTTTGTCTGATAGAAATTCTGCAGTATGCTCTGTTGCAAGAATCTTGTACCCAAGATTTTTTAATAGTAATGCAGTCTGTAGCAGCTTTTCCTTATTTTCAGCTCCACCCACTGTGATAAGAGCAGTGCCCTCTTTTGGTAATGAGTACCCCACAGACGCCAAACCCTTTGATAATGCATCATAGAAGCTGTCCCCAAAACATGCAGCTTCACCTGTGGACTGCATCTCAACACCCAGTATCATATCAGCTCCTTCAAGCTGCATAAACGAAAACTGTGGTACCTTAATTCCATACGAGTGGGTCTTTCGCCATCTGTCCTTTGGTATCTTTGGCAACGATTTGCCAAGTACTGCACGTGCGGCCAGACTGATAAGATTCATTCTTACAAACTTTGAAACAAACGGCATAGAACGCGATGCACGTATGTTTAGTTCAATGACATATACCTGATCGGAGTTGATAAGAAATTGGAGGTTGAATGGACCTTTAATAGAAAAGGCAGTAGCAATTTTAGTTGTATAATCAGTAATGGTTTCAATAATTTTGTTGCTCAGCCTCCACGGTGGGATGCACATCATCGAATCCCCAGAATGAACTCCTGCGCTCTCAATGTGTTCAACAATAGCACCAATCACCACATGTTTTCCATCACAGACTCCATCTACTTCTGCCTCAAGCGAGTTTAGCATGAATTTTGTAATCACTACTGGGTGATCAGGCGAAACGTTTGCAGCTTCTTCTAGATATTTTTTTAGTTGCTCTTGTGACCAAACCACCTTCATTGCTGCACCACTTAGGACGTATGATGGTCTAACTAGCACTGGATATCCAACATTATTTGCAAACTTCTTGGCATCAGAGAGGCTTGAAAACGCCTGCCAAAGAGGCTGTTTGATGTGTAACTCATCTAGAACTTGACTAAACTTTGAACGATTTTCTGCCTTGTCTATATTCTCATATGCAGTGCCAATTATCTTGATTCCGTTTTTTGCAAGTTTTGGAGTTAAATTGTTTGCAGTCTGTCCTCCGACAGCAGTGACTATTCCAGCGGGCTTTTCAAAATCTGCAATATCTAGTATCCTCTCAAGTGTCAATTCCTCAAAGTACAACCTATCACAAATGTCATAATCTGTGGAAACGGTTTCAGGATTGCAATTAATAACAGATACCTCTTTTATCCCGTTTTCCTGTAATCCCCAAACCATGTTTACAGTTCCCCAGTCAAACTCTACACTACTTCCTATCCTATACGGACCTGCGCCCAAGACAGCAATCCTTTCTTGTGATGGTTCTACTTCAAAATCATTTGTCGTTCCCCCATATGTCAAATACAGATAGTTTGTTTTTGCTGGCCACTCAGCAGCAAGTGTATCTATTTGCTTTACAACAGGTATAATTTTTGCCTCCTTACGGATTTTACGAATTTCAAGGTCATCTTTTCCTACTAGTCGTCCAATCTGCTTGTCAGAAAAGCCAAACCTTTTTGCATCTCGTAACAATTTTGTATCAAGCTTTGTTTCTTTGAGCTTCTTTTCTATCTCCACTATATTTTGTATTTTTTCAATAAACCACGGGTCTATTGCAGAAAGTTTGTAAATTCGCTCAACTGAGATTCCTTGCTTTAGTGCAGCAGCAACATAATAGAGAATGTGATCATCGGGGTTCTGTAGTCGGTTTTCGATTTCTTCTACATCATATAACTTACTGTCATTTCGATTTGCTACTAGACCATCATTTCCAATGTCAAGCATCCTGATTGACTTTTGTAATGATTCTTCAAAGCATCTTCCTACAGCCATTACTTCGCCAACAGATTTCATTGTAGGTCCAAGGCTGCGGTTTGCCAGCTCAAACTTACTAAAGTCCCAACGAGGATGCTTGCATACAATATAGTCAAGAGCTGGCTCAAAGCATGCAGTTGTAGTTTTTGTGATTCGGTTTACTAGTTCTGGAAGTGAGTGCCCCATTACAATTTTTGCGGCCATATATGCAATTGGGTATCCTGTCGCTTTGCTGGCAAGCGCAGATGAACGAGAAAGTCTTGGGTTTATCTCAATTGCCACGTATTTATCAGATTTCGGATCAAGTGCAAACTGAATGTTGCACTCACCAACTATGCCAACATGTTTTGTTGCGCGTATTGCAGCTGAGCGTAACATGTGATATTCATAATTATCAAGTGTCTGCGAAGGAGCCACAACTATATTATCACCCGTATGCACTCGCATAGAAAGTACATTTTCCATATTGCAAACTATGATATTGTTGTCAGAATAGTCCCGCATTACTTCATATTCTATCTGTTTCCAGTTACCAACATATTCTTCAATTAAAACCTGCCCAATCAGACTTGCATTAAGACCTCGACTAACAATTTCATAAAGTTCAATCTCATTGTGTGCTACGCCTCCTCCTTTGCCCCCCAAGGTGTATGCCACTCGTATAATGACTGGATAACCAAGATCCTTTGCAACTTGTTTTGCCTCCTCAAAGTTGTAAACAGTCTTGCTTTTTAGTACAGGAATACCACATTGTATCATTGAATCCTTGAAGAGCTGCCTATCCTCTGTTGCTTGTATTCCAGCAATTTGTGTACCAAGTACCTTGACACCATATTTTTTTAAGATTCCAAACTCTTCGAGTTTTACGCCACAGTTAAGCGCAGTCTGTCCACCAAATCCAAGCATCAGGCCATCTGGCCTTTCCGACTCTATTATAGACTCAACATACTGCGGGTTTACTGGAATAGAGTATACTTTATCGGCAAGCCTGGTGTCTGTCTGTATTGTAGCAATGTTTGGATTGACAAGTATACTTTTTAGTCCGTCTTCGCGAATGGCTTTGAGACATTGGCTACCGGAATAGTCGAATTGGCGGTTGTTTTAGCAACTTTCGCCGGCTTCTCCGATTTTGATCGCCCCACTTCCAAGAACTAGAATCTTCTTTAGAGACTCATCTTTTGGCAGATTTTCCCTCCCCCATTAGGCGTTTTAGTTCTTCAAAAACAAACATGCAATCAAAAGGTCCGGGTGATGCTTCAGGATGAAACTGAACTGCAATGCATTTTTTTTCTTTATGTTTTATTCCTTCTACTGTACTGTCATCAACATTACTAAACCAAAGTTTGAACTCAGATTTTTTTAGCGAATCTGGATCTATTCCATATCCATGGTTTTGACTTGTTACATAAACTTGGTTGTTATCCAAATTAACACATGGTTTGTTCTGTCCTCGATGACCATATTTTAGCTTAAAAGTTTCACCACCCCCAGCAAGTCCTAAGATTTGTGCACCAAGACAAATTCCAAGTGTTGGTATGTTTTTATCCAAAAGAGATTTTGCGGTCCTCAAAGTATCAGTACATTTTTGAGGATCGCCTGGCCCATTGCTTATCACTACGCCTTTGGGTTGGTATGAGAGTATTTTTTCAATTGATGAGTTCCAAGGAAGCTGGATTACTTTGTATCCAATTCTTCTTATATTTCGCAAAATTGCATTTTTTACTCCTGTATCAATTACCACTACCGCATCTGGTTCGTTTCCATAAATTCGAGGTTCTTTGGTAGAGACATCATCCATAAACTGTTCAGCGACGTAACTTGTGGTAGAAGCTAATTTTTTCTTTAGATCTTTTTCATCAATTTCCTTGTCAGAGACAGCAAGTGCGGCCATCATGACACCACTCATACGGAGTTTTTTTGTTAATGCCCGTGTGTCTATTCCGGTGATTCCAGGGATTTTTTCTTTGTATAGCCATTCATCAAGTGTCATGGAAAGATTCCAATGGCTTGCAGTCATTGATAGCTCGTGTACGACAAGTCCACGTACTTGGATTTTTTCAGATTCAAAATATTTGAGAATTCCATCTTTGTCTTTTGCTGATGGGTCTGGAACACCATAGTTCCCAACAAGAGGGTATGTTAAAGCAAGTATCTGACCACTATAGGAGGGATCTGTTAGAGCTTCGGTATACCCAACCATTCCTGTGTTAAAGATAGCTTCGCCAAATACGGTATTAGAATAACCAAAACCCGTCCCCTCAAAAACGGTTCCATCCTCAAGGACAAGCTTGCCAAACTTCATCACGTGTTTGGCTTTTTTTGTCGGAATTTTTGAACCCTCGTCAAGTGGATTCTATTGGAGATTTAAGTTTTGTGATGGCCAGTTCTGCTAAGATGTTGGGGTTTGTTTTATTGATCCATGTTCTTCCCTATAAAAAAAGATCGGCGAGGATATTGATATGTATATTTTGCAGATAAGTGCACTTGCCATGTGTATATTTTGCAAACTCCAAAACACATTTGTTATTATGTATTTTTTATGAAAAAAAAGCTAAAATAGGATTACAGTTGCGCTATGTTAAGACAAACCAGAATTTTATTTTTGTCCATTTTAGACCATTTTAGCACCTATGGTAGGTGGTATTTTGATTAAAACTGATAAATTTCTTTGTCTGTGAAATAGATTTTTTGGCTAGAGAGCTCGGAACTGTTCGCTCCACTTGTAGTACGCCCGTATCATTTCCATGCTTACACTTGGTTTTCTTCTTTCAATTATTTCCTTAAAGTCAGTCATGTTAATACTTCGTGGTTGCGCCCTTTCTTCGCCTACAACTGGTTCTGGAGAATAGTTTGGGTTGGTGAATAACTCATTAACAACCATCAATTGTGCAGATTGACAAATGTCTTTGATATCACTTGCACTATATCCATCTGCAAGTTTTGCAAGCTCCATCGGTTTTACCTTTTCATCCCTTTTTAGTGGTGAGGTATAAAGCTCAAAGAGGTTTGTTCTTGCATCAAGGGTTGGAAGTTGTACATAAACTCTTTTTGTGAACCTTCGTAAAAATGGCCAATCAAGGCTCCATGGTTTGTTTGTGGCGCCAATTACGTATAATTTTAGATCTTTTCCCTTACCATTAATTCCATCCATTTCTGAAAGAAATTGATTTTTGACTCGAATTTCTCCTCCAACCTCGCTGCTTCTATTTCCCAAAAGCGAGTCGACTTCGTCTATAAACAATATGACTGGCAGACCTTCCTTTTCAGCATAGTTTCTGGCCATGGCAAAAACTTTAGCTACATTTTTTTCTGCTTCGCCAAGCCATTTGCTCATCATTGATGCGGCATCTATGTTTATGAAATAACCATCAATTTCACTTGCAGTAGCTGCAGCAAGAATAGTTTTACCACAGCCAGGTGGACCATAAAGTAGTATGCCTCTTGGCCAACCAAGTGGAAAAAGATCTGGTCTCTTACTTGGATAAACTATTGATTCGCGAAGTGCAGTTTTTGCGTCATCAAGTCCAATTACTTCAGCCCAGCTTACATCAGGTTTTTCTTTCATTACTAAATCTTCAAAATCATGTTTGGCCAAGTCTTGTTTTTGTTGTTCTGGACTTGCTTTTGGATCAACTACTGGCTCTAGATCAAGGTGTGACATCTGTAATGCTTTTATCCTATTTTGGTATGCGGCTGAACGTTCCATGTAGATTCGGTTTAGCTTGTTATCTGGATATAGTTGAATTAGCTTTACTAGTGATTCTATTGCCCTCTGATAATTTGTTATGGCCATACCGCGTGCACCTTGAGAATCAAGCTTGATTGCCTCTGCGGCAAATCTACTGGCGCTATTTTCTAATTCCTGCGGTGCTAGACTCATACTCACTAACTAAATTTCCACTGGGGTTTTTGTTAGGTATGCCTGTGTGTAAATGGGTGTAGAAGGATTGGTTAAATTAATTGGACTAGGTGCTGGCTCGCTCTTTTGTTCCTTATAATCTTCAAGCTTTGTTTGGGTAAACCTTCCCAAAGTAAGGTCTCGTGCTACTTCCTCATGCAAATTTTGAATCTGTTGCAGTGCTGTTTCTGCAGATATTACAAGGTCAGTTAGGTCATCTCGCAGAATGTTTACAGAATTTGTGGCATGCATTATGATTCCTATAAATTCCTCTAAAAATTCCTTTAGGTCCTTTTTGTCTTGGTATTTGGATAGAATATACTCTGCTGCCATCATTACTTGACGTAGATCTTTTAGCTCTTCAACTGAAAGACTTTCGATGAACTGCCCATCGTTATTAGAAGCCTTTTGGGCAATTTTTTGCTCTACTTTAGAAGAAAGAATTCTGATTCTGCCTAGATGGTTATGAACGTCTGTAGGTGGTTCACTTTTTGTAAAGTGTAACATGAGCAAACCATGCTTACGACAAATCTAGATTAGGGAACTGCTTGCTAATTTTAAAGTCTGCAATCAATTTTGCTTCATCTAAAAGCCTTGTAGATTCACGATTCGCTTCTTGAAAGTCAAGCCTTGCATCAGTAAGTTGCCCTGTATCTATCATCAACCCACCAAGTACAAGAGACAATTCGCCTAATGCCACATCAGTCTCTGGGAATAAAAAAAGCAATCGTGCACGGATGGTTCTTACAATAGAGATTGTTGGGGCAAGAACCGGAATTATGTTTCGTAATCCAAAAACAGAATCAATATGGCTACGGACTTGTCTTAGTGCTTCCACGGCACGAAAAATTTCTAATTCTATATTTAGTTGTCTTTCAAATTCTGATGAAGTATATGTGTTCTCTTTCTTTTTTGTATAAAGACCCAGATTGTTATTGTGTAGCTCAAATTTTCTTTGAACAAGCGCTTCTAGTATCTTATCAACAAGTTCTGCCGCATAATCCAATCGTGGACTTAGAGTACTTGCTCTTGTCACCTTATTTTGCATCTCATCGTTTACTATCCACTTTTGTGTTGTCATCTGTACTAGAGAAATGGTTTTTCTATATCAGACTCGTGTTACGCAGTTTTGTGTAACTGCAGTAACAGGAGGTGAGGATACAGCTTAGTATTTTTTCCAGCCTTTGTTCAATGAATTTAGCTATTGAACTTACCTTATAACTAGCCAAATGGGGTCATGACCAAAGGGCAAGATCTAGCAGTTAGCTTGGAAGAGTTTGGCTTGAGCAAATATGAGGCCAGTGCATATGTAACCTTAATTACAAAGGGTACAATTTCTGCTGGCGAGCTTGCGTACTATTCTAATCTGCCAAGGACAAAGGTCTACCCGACGTTGTTAAAACTTGAAAAGAAAAAGCTTGCAATTATCTCAAAAAGCAAACCCATAATGTGTACTGCCATATCACCAGAAGATGCCTTTGATGAAATAGTTCAAGAGCAGATCAATAAAGTCAATGGAATGAACAGCCTTGTAACAAAGCTAAAAAAGGTCAGCGAGGACAGCAAGAAGGCTCGCGGTTCAGAAGAAAAGAGGTATTTCCACCTTACTCCAAACTATGTCTTTAAGCAGCTTGAAACAATGATTGGCGGTTCTAAAACCTCGATTCATGCAATGATGGACTCGTGGGGATTGAATCTTTTTTCACAGTGTAAGGACACAATTATTCATGCACTTAGAAAAAATATAGACATAAAAATAATAATTCCCCCAAGCCTTGTTGGCACAGAAACTTTTCAGGCAATTCCTGATGGAGTTGAGATAAAAATCTCTGAGATATCACAAAATTGCATCACATTTGATGATTCTGAGATACTTATGATAAATAGTAATAATGGTAAAGGCGCCATATTTTTATCACCCGAAGTTTTGGGTACAAACCAAGCAAAAATTTTTGAACAAACCTGGAAAAATGCTACTAAAATCACTAATCTTTCAGGTATGACAAAGGCTGAAGCACAGGAAACTCTCAAAATAATAAAGATGATAAACGAAAATGGCCTTGGTTTTGTTCTAAGTTCTATACTACACTCAAATAGCAAAGAAATAGACATGCTAGAGCTTCTAGAAAAAAATGGGGTAGATTTGGAAGCAAAAACGCTTGATGAGATAATAGCACTTGTAGATTCCACTTTACAGATTACATGTTCTGGCCAAGCACACTATGAACCAAATGGAAACCATATAATCATAGAATCCAAACTAAACAGCGGGCACTCACTTCCATGGGCAATGCTTCTTGAGGAATATCTTCATAAAAAAGGATTCAAGACCAAGATGATGTATCATGACCATCATAATGGTGAAAAAATACACATTAAGGTAGATTCAAAGCTAAACGTCAACTAAACTTGTACTTTATAATATCATTAACACGTACAATTATGTAGCTTGGAAATTTGTAATTCGAAGGATAATGGAACGCGGCATCACATCAAATAGAATCATAAAATGGGAGCATAAATACAGCGTGAGAGTGGTTCTGTAAATGATCGTCTGTGAATGTTGCAAACTGCCAATGGATGGAGTAATCATACATGACATAAAATGTAGAAAGTATTATGATAATAAAGCCAAAGAGGATTTCATGAGAGGACATAAATGAAAAAAGAAGACTCAAAAGGAAATTCTAACTATACGTGAGAGGAATTGTCATTTCAATGTATGACAGACGGTGTATCTTATACTTCTAAAAAGTAAACATAATGACGATAAAATGACTGGTTTGGTAACACAAGGCAATGGTCTAAGCAGAAAGCTTGTCATATTGCTGGTTATAATCATAAATCTATTTTCATCAACAGCTGCATCATCATCAGATGTTAGCATTATCGTTTCTACTGAAAAAACATCCTATCAGATTGGCGACGACATAATAATAACAGGAAAAATAAATGAATTCATGCAAAACTCCACGGTTGTTGTAAGAATAATGGCACCTAATGGAAACCTAATTCAAACTAGTGCGCTAACTGTACAGCCTGACAAATCTTTTTCAACTATAATTTCAACGAACGATCTATGGAAGAATTCTGGCATGTACACAGTTATAGCTCAATGGGGTTCGCAAGATGGGTCAGCTGAAACAACGTTCAATTTCTTGGCAAACCGCAGTCTATCTGAACAGAAATCACTGCAAGATTCCGAATCCAGTATGACAGGAGAAGCTAAAAATGAACCGCCAAATACAGGAGGTCTAATATCAACTGCAGTTTTTGGTTCTGAACTAGCACCACAAGTTCAACTTCTCAGAGAAACTAGAGACAACACTGTAATGAAAACACGATCTGGAGCCGCATTTATGTCAGCATTTAATTCTGTATACTACTCCTTTTCCCCCATAGTAGCAGATTGGGAACGACAAAATCCGGTATTCAAAGAAGCTGTGAAACTAGGAATTACTCCATTAATTACAACACTCTCAATTCTAAACTATGTTGATATCGAATCTGAAGCTGAAATGATGGGTTATGGAATTGGAATTATTCTATTAATTGTTGGAATGTACTTTGTCGCACCTGCATTTTTAATAGTTAAACTAAGAGATAGATCCAAAAATAGACCTATAATGCCCTATTAAGCTACATTTTTTTAGGTTTATAATATCATGGAATTTACAACAACTAGATGGAACTTGCACATGATTTTAACGCAAAACAAATCGAAGATCAGGTAAGAAATTCACTTTCTAGTGTTGATTTACAAAAGATAATCCTCGAGTTTTCAGGCAAGACCAAAAAAATTGTGTTTATCGAAGGCCCACCAACAATGAATGGTGTGCCTCACGCAGGGCATCTACGTGGTCGTGTAATAAAAGACCTATGGTATAGATACATGACGTTGTGTGGAAACAAAATCATATTCAATGCAGGATGGGACACACAAGGACTTCCTGTAGAATTGCAGGCAGAAAAGGAACTTGGTATCACAGGAAGCAAATCTGAAGTCATCCAGTCTGCAGGAATTGAGAAGATTGTTTCTGAGTGCAAAAAAATTGTTTACAAATTTAATGAAACGTGGGTAGAAGCAGACAAACTTTTGGGAATGTCGTTTAACCAGGAAAAAGCGTACTGGACATACAAGGATGAATACATTGAACGAGAATGGAAATATCTTAAAAAAGCACATGAAAGCGGAATCCTATCTGAAGGATATCGAGTTGTGGCCTACTGCCCAAGCTGCCAAACGTCACTTAGCAATACCGAAGTAAACCAAGGATATGAGATGGTTCAAGATCCATCACTTTATTACAAAGTAAAATTGCAAGATGAAGATTTGTTTTTGATTGTCTGGACTACAATGCCTTTTACTCTTGTTACTGATGCAATGATTGGGCTAAATCCAGATGAAAATTACGTATATGTCAAAGTTGGAAGCGAGATTTGGATTGTAGGTGAAAAAAGACTTGAAGAATTTATGAAAGAAGCATGGATAAAAAAATATACTGTTATAAAAACAATCAAAGGATCAGAGATGGATGGAAAAAAATATGTCCATCCACTTCTTGATGAGATACCTGGACTCAAAGAGTTTTCCAAAAATCCAAAAGCCCATCTAACAGTTGCAGAAACCTTTGTTGACATAGAGACTGGAAGTGGTCTTGTTCACCTTTCACCTGCAAATGGTGAAGAAGACTTTGATATTGCAACAAAAAGAAAGGTTCCGATTTTTAATCCCATAAACGATGAAGCAAAGTTTACAAAAGATGCAGGGGTTTATGCCGGATTATTTGTAAGAGATGCAGATGAAAAAATTGTCGAGTCAGTTAGGCAAAAAAATGCACTTGTCAAGATAGGCAAAATAAAACACCAGTATCCATTGTGTTGGCGTTCTCAGCACAAGCTTTTATGGCTTGCAAGAAGAGGTTTTTTCTACTTTTTAGACAGGCTTGGAGATAAAGCGATAAAGGCAGCTGAAAATGTTGAGTACTTTTTTGACCCACCAAAAAACAGGTTTATTGAGATAATAAAGGACAAGCATCCATGGTGCATCTCACGTGAAAGAATTTGGGGATGTCCTTTACCCATATGGACTTGCAAGAACTGTGGTAACATTCAGCGGTTTTTTGCCAGATCTGAAATAGTAAATGCGGCTTCTGAGCTTCCAGATGGACCAAACTTTGAGTTACACAGGCCATGGATAGACAGAGTTGTAATAAAATGCAAAAAATGTGATTCAAAAATGGAAAGAGAGCAATTCGTACTTGATACTTGGCATAACAGTGGTGCTGCACCATATTGTTCACTAACAGATTCAGAATACAAAGAATATATCCCGACGATATTTCTTACAGAAGGAATAGATCAAACACGCGGGTGGGCATATACGCTTCTTATGGAAAATGTCATCTTTAACAATAAACCAATTGCACCCTTCAAATCATTTTTGTTTCAGGGTCACGTGCTTGACAAAAATGGAAACAAGATGAGTAAGAGTCTTGGAAATGTTTTGGATGCAATTGAACTAATGAAAAAATATCCAGTCGATTTGATCAGATTTTATTTCATATGGAAATCAAGCCCAATAGAAACACTAAACTTTAGCACAGACGAGCTCATGTCAAGGCCATATCAGGTCCTAAGTACACTATATCACCTACATGTTTATTTCAAACAAAATAGCGAATATGACAAATTTTATAAATCCTATACTCTTGATTGGGCGAAAAAGAAAAAACTTCTTAGACCATCTGAAGTCTGGATTTTATCAAAACTTCAAAAACTTATAGCCAATGTTAAAGAGGCTCAAGACAAATGCAGATTTCATGAAGCAGCAAAGAGTCTAGAGGAATTTATCATAAACTCTGTCAGCCAAGTCTACATACCTATTACACGAAGCGAGCTTTGGGCAGATGATGATTCACAAAGGGACCGAAGACTTGCAATATACTCCACCTTATTGGAAATTCTCAAGGCGTTTGACGTTCTTATTCATCCAATCTGCCCTTTTACTACAGAATACCTATACTCTACAATCTTTGCGGAAAAGAAAAGCATACTTTTAGAAAATTGGCCTTCTCCACAAAAATCTCTAATCGAAGATAAGATAGAAGAAGCGTTTGATTTAATGAAAGAAGTTGTTTCAGTTTCTGCAGCTGCTAGAATGAAAGGCAAGCTGAAAAGAAGATGGCCGTTGAATGAGGCAATCATTTGTGTTGGCAAATCACAACAAAAAAAACTTGATTCGCTTTCAAATCTGTTACTTTCCCAGCTTAATGTAGAAAAATACAAAATAATTGAACTTGAAAAAAAAGAAGGCCTTGAGCTTGTTTCAGAGTTGTTAAAGCTAAATCTTCCAATAATTCCAAAAATAGAGTTAGAGCGTGGTAAGATAGGACCAAAAGCAAAGCAGGACATGAACAAACTCTTGACAAAATTCTCAGAAACAGATCCAAGAAAAATTGTTGACGAATTGTTGCAGAAAGGAACTTGCACCTTTGAGCTTGATAAAAACAAAATTGTACTTGATAAAAAAGATTTTGTCATAGATTTTGTAGAACAAAATGAGTATGCCATGGCAAAACGTGAATCACTAATAGTATTTGTGTCAACTGTAAGAAACAACGAAATGATGGCACGTGGGCTAGTAAGAGATATTGCAAGAAGGCTGCAAGCCTTAAGAAAGGAACGGGGTTACAATCCAACAGATGTGCTTGAGGCTGCCTATATTTTGGATTTGGATGCAGAATCACTTGAGATGGTAAAGCAAAAACAGGATGAACTTGCTTTCCTTGTTAGGGTAAAAAGAGTTGAATTTTCAGACAAAGCAAAGACCTACAAGGATGATGACATTGATGGCCAAAAGATACGCATTTCGGTAGAGTAAATAGTGAGCTTTTAACAATTCGAGTCGATTAAATAATTTATCAGCAATCAGGTCATGCTTGCAAGTCCTGAAAGTTCCTCTAAAATGTTATTTACAAATCTTCGATGTTTGGTTTTAGTCATATCTTCTTTTGCCATTTTCGATAAAGGGAATCTAATTTGGTTATCTTTTTCAAAAAATAACTTTAAAGTATTGTAATGAAACAGGACTACAGAATCATTTACCTCTCGTGTAATTCTGGCAAGTAATCTTGTAGCAGACTGGATCCTTGTCTTTAGAGGAATGCGTGGTATGCAGTATTGGAGGACACTTTTGATAACATTTCGGTGATCCTCTCCAATTTTAACATTAATTCTAAACTTTGGCATCTCAGATATCTCTTTGACTAGCTCTTCCAGTGGGTTTTCTGAATCAAGACAGTATCTTGTCATCAGCGGTGTAAATTGCGACAGAATGGTTTCTTCAAATTTGTATGGTGTTTTTAGATTGTAAGCTGACTGGACAGCGAATTCTGTTACAAGAAAGAGTAATGCAAGCGGATCCCTAAAGGCCCGATTCTTATAATTCAGCGGGTATCTTGCAAGCATCTGGCTAAGTCTAGAAAGCACATAGGCAAGGATTAGGCCTCGTTCATGTCCTGCTTTTAGCTTCTTTAATATTTTAAAAACAGTCAGAAGAAAAAGAAGATAATTTTTAATGCTTGAACCGTTTGGTAGGCTAGAAGACTCAAACTCATCTATGAACTCTCTTATTATCTCAAGAATTTTTTCTTGCTTTTTCATCTTGAGGATCTCAGTTTTCCTTTTATCACTTTTTGGAATGAATTGGGTCTGATTTGATTTTACAGATTGATTATCTAAAAAAAGAGGACTAGCTTGTTTTAGTATGTTTAGAAGATAATTGAGGAGACCTGGAGTTTTATTATCAGCGCCTACCAACGCTTGTGTGTATTTTATCAGATTCTCAGACAACATGTGTGGATTGGTTGCTTGCTAGATAAACCTAAGAAGAACTAGCCTAAAAATTAATTTTCCGCTTTAGCCTGTCTTTAAATAATTAAACTAAGATTAATTTTCATGGCAAAACAGACAACGCTTGATGGGTGGTTACTGTATCATTTTACTGAACTTCTCAAAAAAGGATCACTAAATGTTGCAAAAACTGGAACACCCATTGTACTTTACAGAAATACCTTAGAACAGGAAGAAGATTCCTATGAGGAAATAGTCTGTACTCTAACTGAAGGTTATGTAATTGTTCAGCTTGTAACATCAGGTGGATTAATAGTGCCAAGCTTTCAGCAACAATTTGTTTTTACACTAGACCAATTCCCCGAGTGGTTAATGCGAAAAAGTAGGGATCTATTACTGCAATGCGTTGACTTTCTTGAAGAGAATCTAAAGTAACCAACAGATTATAAAGACCTTAAAAAGCAAAAATTTGCATGCGTTTGTTAGAATATCAAGCAAAAAGCTTGTTTGCTGATTATGGTATACAAATTCCAAAAGGGTTAACATCAACTGACATTGAACAGGGAAGAAAAGACGCAAAAGAAATTGGGTTTCCTTTTGTCATAAAAGCCCAGATGGCAGTTGGCGGAAGAGGTAAAGCTGGCGCAATACAAAAGTGTCATAACGCTGACGAGTTTGAACTAAAATATCCTGAGATTATGCAAAAAGTAGTCAAAGGTGAAAAAACAAAAGCCATTCTGCTTGAAAAAATGGTTGAATACAAAAAAGAGATTTACCTTTCCTTATTCCTAAACCGAGGAAAAAAATGTTACACGTTGATTGCCTCATCAGAAGGTGGTGTTGAAATAGAATCAGTCAAAAACCAAGTCATACGTGAGGTTGGATTAGGAGACGTTGCTAAAAGTACTGCTGAGGAAGTGGCAAAGGCAATAGGCCTAAAGGACAATAGCATAGAAGAGTTTGTAAATCTAGTTCAAAAATTATCAAAACTTACCATTGAAAAGGAAGCCGAACTTGTCGAAATAAATCCCGTAGCGGCATTAAATGACGGCTCACTTTTGGCACTTGACGGCAAGATCATAATAGATGACAATGCCATGTTCAGACATGATGAGTTAAGAAAATTTCAACAGGTTTCTGAACTTGAAGAGCGTGCTGAAAAGAGTGGTTTCTCACTAGTAGAACTAGATGGCAATATTGCGGTAGTTGGAAATGGTGCAGGGCTTGTAATGTCATCACTTGACATGTTATCAGATCATGGTGGAAAACCTGCTTGCTTTCTTGATGTTGGTGGCGGTGCAACAACTGAAACAGTCTATGAGGCACTTACCTTAATTAGCAAAATGAAAAAGATCAAAGGAATTCTTGTCAATCTTTATGGCGGAATTGTCAAGACGACAACTGTTGCTACGGCGTTTATCAAAGCATATGAAAACAAGATTATTGATGTGCCAGTTTTTGCTAGATTATCAGGAGCCGAGTCTGACAAATCAAAAGAGATGCTAAAGGGTTCTCGCACTAAGCTCTTTGACACTGTTGAAGAAGCAATAAACGCAGCTGTGATGGGAGTGAGCAAAAGTGGCTGATCTTTTTGATCTTCTAATAGGAAAAGAGACTGACAAAGACTATAAGAAAAAGCCTGTAATTGTGCAGGGTATAACTGGCAAGTTTGGTTCTTTTCACACACAACAGATGATAGCCTATGGAACCAATATTGTAGCCGGAGTAACTCCTGGCAAGGGTGGCCAAAAATTTGATCAAATTCCTATTTACAACACTGTCAAGGAAGCAGTTGATACTATTGGTGCTAAAATCTCAGTTGTATTTGTTCCTGCAAAATTCTTTTTAAATGCAGCCATAGAAGCCCTTGAGGCTGGAATAAAACTTCTCATCGCAATACCAGAACATGTGCCTATCAGAGATGCAATGACAATATTGGATCTTGCAAGAAAAAAAGACGCCGTAATAATAGGACCAAATACGCCAGGCATTATAATTCCGGGTGTTATCAAGGTAGGCATAATGCCTGCCACTCCTTTCAAACCAGGCAGAATTGCCGTTCTTTCACGAAGTGGAACTTTGATGTATGAGGTTTCACATAATCTTTCAAGCGCAAGTTTTGGTCAAAGCATATCTTTAGGAGTAGGTGGCGATCCAATTAATGGAACAACGATAATTGAGGCATTTGACATGATTAGAAATGGAACAAACATAGATGGTGTCGTGGTTGTTGGAGAAATTGGTGGCGATGCAGAAGAATTACTTGCACAACACATCATTGATACAAAATTTGACAAGCCAGTTGTTGCATACATTGCTGGGAGAGCAGCACCAAAAGAAAAGAGAATGGGGCATGCAGGCGCAATAATATATGGAACTTATGGATCCGCAGAATCTAAGGTTTCAATGTATACAAAAGCAAATGTACCTGTAGCAAAACGACCAGCCGAAGTCCCCATGCTTTTGGCTGGAAAGATGAGCGGCAAAAAAGGTTAGAATCAAATAGAGTTACATAGGAGAAAAATAAATGCCGATTACTGATCCCTTGAAAAAACAGATTGCACAAAAAGCTCGACTTCATTTTAAAGTCTGTTTTGCATGCGGTGCAAAGAACCCAATGAGTGCTACAAGATGTCGTAAATGCCATAGCAGTTATCTTCGACTCAAAAACAGGACTCTTGGAATCAAAAAGTAGTGCAAAGGTAAAATAGATGTCTTTCTTGCAGAAACTCTGGACCGGTAGTCTAGCTGGTTAGGATGACGCTCTCACACAGCGTAAAGATTGTATGATCTCGCTAAGGTCGTGGGTTCGACTCCCATCCGGTCCATTTCCTTATATCTAATGTTCTCATGTGTGAACAAAATAATAAACTCCTGTAAGTAAAAGGCAAGAACAAACGGAAATAAAATTCAAAGCAAGAGCCTAGTGCAAAATCTTCAAAATCTGGATTACATATTAGTTAAATGAAAAAAGAATTGATTTTAAAATTTTTGAACTGGTTAGAACAAGGATTCTAATTCCATGAATTTTTTAATTACTTTCTGCCCGTTTCTCGTTACGCTATAGTTGGTTCTAATTGGCCTCGAAGCCAACACAGATCTCTCCAATAAACCTAGGTTTGTAAGGCCATTTAGTATGATGGTAATCGATGCCATACTTTCCACTATTTTCTTATCCATCGCATGTTTCAGAACTTTGTTATAAGATATGTTTTTTTGTTCCTTGACATACTTGAGAACAATGAAAAATCCCTTTTTTGACATCATCCTTAAAAATATAAGAAGTTCCTGACTCTTTTCCTTACTCATTATCATTTTTGAAACTTGCATCGAAAAAACCTTAGTATGTGACATGTATCCTTACACCACATATCATAGTGTTAAATACAAAGATGTAACGTAATGTTACTTACAAAGATGGCAAACTTAGCAGATGTTGTAATCTTGGCATGGACTTGTCTGTATCAGCAAGATATGACAGCTCTTTTAATCTTAATAGGATCTGATCTGTGATGCAGATAGGTCACCAAGCTAAAAGAGCACTTGTCAGTTTTGCCATAGAACAGACCTTGCTAGAAGTTGGGGGAGCTGTTATGCTCGACAAGGTAAATATCATGTTATACAAGGAATACAATTCATCCATTCTTGACTGTTATGACCACCCAGATTACCTCAATAAGGTATTAAAAAAAATATTGGGAAATTCCCACAAAGATATAGTAGAATCCATTAAGAAACAACTTGAAGAATTTGTATATTACGAAGACATTTCAAAATTCATCCAAAAGATAGTGGAGTGAACCAGTCTCTGAAAATTAATCCGGGCTAATGGTTAATTCAAAGTACATTATTACAGGAATCATATCGTATGTCACAAGTAATCATCTTATAAGATAAAAAGTATCATCCTCAGAGATTCTCTTATTTTTTACATACGACTTGACTCAATTGATTGCCATCGTAAAGTGCTCTTATTGCGTCTACATCACATGGCGAGATGTACGGATATTCCATCTGTATAGTAGCATACATGAGATCTTCTGGATCTGTAGAGTGTTCGAGTCCAAGCGCATGTCCAAACTCATGTCTAGTGATCGCAGCAATCTGTTGAACCGAAAGCTTATCTGCACCATATATCATGATTGTACTTCTCACTATTTTGTTTTGAAATGTCAACGGTTTTGTGTTGCCTGTTAATCCATCTGGGTCAAGTTCGGAAGTGAGTTTTATTACGATATCTCCAGACAGCGGAGAAGATTGCACTATCCTAAAGTTGTTAGGAATCTGGTATCGTGTTGAATTTATAGAAGCTGCAACTAATGCACCTTCCCAACCTTTGTAGTATACAGATGATGAGCCTGTTGGCCCTTTATGCATAATCGGGTCATCAAGGGCAATTGTTTCATTTGACATTATTGCTTGCTCGACTGCATTTATCTTGGATTCTGGAACATTTGCTTCATTCACTATGTTCACATATAGTGTTTGTCCTACAACGATATGCCACGCAACAAGTGTTTTAACAATATAACCATAATCTGTCTTGGCATAAGCAATGAATCCATCACTGTAATAGAATGATACAAAAAAAATCAGTCCAAGAATGCATACAGTTACAAAAATAAGCATCTTTTCTGTGAACTCCTGATTTCTTCTATTATTCTTCTTTGATTACTTTGAAGTAATTCGAGTTCTTCACTTAGATCTTCTACTGTTTTTTTTCTTTTAACAAATTGTGATTCTTCATCCTTTGTGGATTGAATTTGGTTGTCTGAATTCATCAGTTACCATAACCCCCGAAATTGGTTTTGAGATTAGACAAGGGTAAATGCAAATAGGTGTGATACTTGCAAATGTCTGGCGACAACCGTTTTTCCTCTGTGTATTCTGGAGTTATTGCATATAACACTATAGATATCAGTGTTAGACCACAAAATGAAGTCTATATTAATCGTGATGCGATATTACATCGAAGAAAGTTATGACAAACTAACTTCTATTTTCATCAAATGGGAACCAAAAGTCGAACTACATGGTAGTTATTCCCATCCGGTCCGCTACTTTAATCTACATAGCAACATGCAATTCTAAGAGTTGTGCGAATATCGATTCAAAATAAACTAATTGATTGCATGTTATTCTTTAGTTTTAGAACTAATGTATACTGGATTTCGTTATGGAGTGCGTTCTGATGGATACACGTCAGGGCATCCATCGCCATCTTGAAATTTATTATATGTCTCTGGTTCAGCTGGACATTTATCATCATCATCTTTAAATCCGTCCTTATCAGTATCAGGTCTTCCAGGAATTGATTCACGTGCCTCTATAACCTCATCCGCACAACCATCCTCATCTTTGAATTGGTTATATGTTTCAGCTTTAGTAGGGCACTTGTCTTGCCTGTCTGGTATTCCATCTTTATCAGCATCTGGCGGGGTCTTAAGAGAAGAAGTGGTTAAAACTACATCAGGACAACCATCGTCATCTTGGAATTTATTATACTTTTCACGTGCGGTTGGACATTCATCTGTCACGTTTGGAATTCCATCGTTATCAACATCAATTCTTGATTGGATATCATCAGGGCATCCATCCCTATCTAGAAATCCGTTATAGGTTTCAGCCTGACCAGGACAGTTGTCTAGTCTGTCTTGTATTCTATCACCATCACGATCTGGCACTCCTGGAGAACGACCAGTCGGAGCTACGTCAGGACATCCATCGTCGTCTTGGAATTTATTAAAAGTTTCCCATGCATATGGACACTGGTCTTTTTGGTTTGATATTCCGTCTCTATCTGTATCAAGTTCACGCAAATACAGATCAGGGCATCCGTCTTCATCCATTATTCCTTCATAGTCTTCTGGCAAAACTGGGCATTGATCCACGTCGTCTGCTAGCCCGTCTTGATCACGATCAGACTGTGTTTGTGCCAAAACATTTGGAAATGCAGTAGCTATTACCAACAATAACCCCAAAGTCGTAGCAGAAAATTTGTAATGCAATATTGTGTGAGGTAAATTACTTTGATTAAAAGCTTTCGTTCGTTTTGATCATAATTCAGATCGCCTTTACAGAATTTATTATTTGGATTATTATCATTTAGATTAGTCAATTGCACCGACCAAGGATCTTCTAATTTAGATAGGCATTAAATCACACATGGTATTTTAATGGCAATAAGCTTTCAAACTAAATTGGTTAGGTTTGAGCAAGGAGAATGGAATTTAAGAAAACTAGTAAAAAACCCTAAAAGTCCAGAATTTGCGCAACAGGTTCAAGTCATAGAAAAAAAAGTAAGAAAATTTGAACAAACTAAAAGCAGTCTAAAGCCTACTATTTCAGACCAAAAGTTTGCTGGGATCCTCCACAGCCTAGAGGACGTATCTGAAAAAATTAGCATTGTTGGTGGATATGCCTCACTTGCTTATTCTGCAGATACCCAATCAGACGAAGCAACTTCGTTGCTAACAAGGATGACAAAGTTAGGTTCTGAGGTTGAAAATCGCACATTGTTTTTTGATCAATGGTGGAAAAAACAGCTTGACCAAAAAAATGCTGCAAGACTAATAAAATCGTCTGGACAGTTAGCAGAATTCTTGAAACATAAGCGATTTGTGGCAAAGTACTCACTTACTGAACCTGAGGAACGGATAATCAATACATTGGATGTTACTGGAAGTACGGCACTTGTCAAGCTTTATGACAAGATTACAAACAATTTCCAATTTGTTGTAAAAATAGATGGAAAAAAGAAAACGTACAATCGAGAGCAACTCACACTACTAGTTAGAAATCAAAAACCCAAAACGCGGGAGATCGCGTACAAAGCACTCTTGTCTGAATACCAAAAAAGCATGGGAGTACTTGGAGAAATATATCAGAACCTAGTGTTAAATTGGAAAGACGAAAGTATAGAAATAAGAGGATATTCATCACCTATTTCGGTTAGAAACATTGCAAACGATGTTGATGATAAAACAGTAAATTCGCTGCTTTTGGTTTGCAAAAACAATGCAGTAGTATTTCAAAAATACTTTATTTACAAAGCTAAAATGCTTGGAATGAAAAAGCTTCGTCGCTATGATCTTTATGCACCCGCTGTAACAAAAATAAAGCAAAAAACCTACACATATGACCAAGCAATCAAACTTGTTTTAAAGACGCTAAACAGCTTTAGTCCCACACTAGCAGAATTTGCAAAAAAAGTTTTTGTACAAAAACACATAGATTCTTCCATCAGAGCTGGAAAAAGAAGCGGTGCCTTTTGCCATACGGTTGCTCCCAAGATCACACCTTATGTGCTTGTGAATTTTAAAGGAAGAACAAATGATGTGTTTACTCTTGCACATGAGCTAGGTCATGCCATACACAGCGAAGCAGCCTCTGACAAATCAATATTTGTCCATGAAGCATCACTACCTCTTGCTGAGACTGCTTCAACTTTCTCAGAACTGTTACTCTTTGATGAAATTTTGGGCAAAGTTATAGATGAAGAAAAACGAGCAATACTTACAGAGCAAATAGATGATCTATATTCCACTGTAATGAGACAGACATTTTTTACTACGTTTGAAATTTCAGCACATGAAAAAATTGGAGTTGGTGCAACGGTAGATGACATTACAAAAGTGTACCTGAAAAGTCTTCAAGAGCAATTTGCTACCTCGGTAAACATCACTGAAGACTTTGGTGTTGAATGGAGTGGTATTCCACACTTTTATCACACACCATTTTATTGCTATGCATATTCATTTGGAAATTTGCTTGCGCTTTCTTTCTTCCAGCAATACAAAAAAGAAGGAAATTCATTTGTGTCAGACTATTTGCAAATCTTAGCTGCAGGCGGTTCCAAAAAACCAGAATCTCTCCTGAAGGAATATGGAATAGACATTTCCTCACAGAGGTTCTGGCAGGCTGGTTTTGTATATATTAAAAACCAGATCGAAAGGCTCACAAAACTAACCTAATATTAAAAGCGCCTAGCAGTCAAGCGCCCCCAACTGCTAGGCATGTTCCCCTGCGGTTTGAACCGATGTCAGCATTATTCACAGTTAATTACAATTTAAACCATTTGAATGCAGATCAACTAAAACTATTTTATTTTATTTTCTGTAATAGTGCCAAGTGAAATTTCCCAGATGCTGTAGCAAAGAACCTGTGTATCTGATTACTTATGACTGTGGACCTGAGCCTAATGAAACTATCCTAGTTTGTAAGGATCACTACTTAGAAGAGCCTTTTCAACGATTTGCAATCAAAATAGAAAAATTGCAAGAGTAGACTTAATAGTTCCGTATAAAAACGAGCTTTCATTGCAAATAGTAAAAGTAGTTTTTTCATTAATTGTTACATTTCTACTGTTTAATGCAGCTGGTGCATATGCACAACAACCACGACTTGCAACCTTCCATGAGACAGCACAGGTAATAGTTGATCAGAAATTCCAAAACAAGACATCAACTTCGATAACGGTTATGAGTACAAGTACACAGGAAATTCGCATACCTGTAGAACTTGATCAAAAAATACGTGATACAGAAAATGTGGTTGCGGTTGTAATAACAAATGAAGACCAATGTGTTTTGGGTGTGATAAATCAAGCATGTGTTTTGATAAATATATCTAGAGAAGGATTTGAAGGCGGGATAAACGAAACTCAATCTAATGCACGCAAAATAGGAGATTCTCTTATAGCTGACATAAACAAGGCATTTGACATCAATACCAAATTCCATTCTGTCTTCGTACATTTTGACGACAAAATAAACAGAGAGTTGGAAACATCTGGCATAATTTCTGGGCGAGGTATCGTGTCTGCAGTTTATACCATGCAAAAATCTGACACATCATTTCTTTACGAAAAGTTATCTGCCATATTACTTCCCAAACAAATAAGGGACTCTGGCGGATTTTTGGACATAGCAAAGAAAATTTCTAATGATTCCGTTTCTTCAGTAACTTTTTCTATCATACCAAAAGGAGCTACATCTATTTTTCAATTCCAAGTATCTCGTGATTATCCAATAGAAACAAAAATGACTTCTATCAGCCCACTTAAATTATTTGGTACGGAAAAGATTGAACGGTCAAACTATTTCAAAGCAGGATTCTTTCCTCTTAATTCACTTATCCAAATAGTAGTTTTATCAAATGAAACAATGAAAGTTACCAGTCATGGTAGTGATCTTATTCCAACAACAGAAAAAGATGGAGAAAAATATCCATCTGATCTCACAAAAAATGGTTGGCTTTTTGATCCTGATTCTGGCGATAAAATAGTAGGAAAATATCTTTTTGGTAAAACCTTTGAGGTAAACAAAAATGATTTGAAATTAACCATAAGCAATTCTATACAATCTGGACCGCCAATTGATAATTCGTTATACATTCTAAGCGGCATAACCATCGCAGCAGCTGTTGCAATATTCTTTTATCTAAAAAATCCTAGAGCTAAACGTTAGAGAATCAGTGCGGCTGCAGCAAATACTGTTGTCCAACGTCCTCGTGGGTCACCAACTGCACTCTGAGTAATATTTTGTGTTTTGTATATTTCGCCTGAGATTTTCCACTGTTGCCTTTTTTCGTCCCAACTTTTATCAATATCAAATCTTATTCCAAGAGAAGAAGCTAACATTTGTGCAGCAATATCTTCGGCATAGTCCCCAGCTTCTTTTTCTGTTTCACCAAAAGACTCGTATTCGGATAGGTACCCGTATTTGTTTTTATCAGTTGGTCGTGAAACCCCAACAGAGGCAGCCATGAGTCTGTGAGGCTCGTTAGTTTGTTGCTTGGCGTATATAACGAATTGTACACTTCCCGGCCTAATCAATTTTAGACCTTCTGCCTTTGAAACAAGTTTGGCCCCAGGGGGAAATATGCTTGAAATCAACACCAAGTTTGTACCCTGAATGCCAGCATCACGTAATGCATATTCAAAACTTGTCAGCTTATCTTGGTGTACTCCCTTACCGCTGGTAAGGAATAATTTTTTTGCGACAAGATCTATCACAAGTCCACTCTAATTTTCGATCTTTAAATATTTATGGTTAAATTTTAAATTACAAAAATCACTTCAAGTTTTTTAGCGTTTCAACTATTTCTTTTCCATGTGAATCTACATCTATGTCTCTAAAAATCTTTGCAACCTTTCCCTCTTTATTTATGATAAAGGTAGAACGCTTGGCAAGTCCTGCCAAGTTTAGACCAGCATAGGTTTTACAAACATTTTTTTTGTGATCGCTTAGGTGTAAGAAAGGGATCTTGTACTCTTCAACGAATTTTTTTTGATCCCCCACTGTGTCTACTGATATTGCAAAGAGCACCGCATCTAAGGCCAGTATTTGAGAGTAGGCTGAAATTATGCTTTGAGCCATTTTGAAAACCTTTTTTGATGGGCATGCAAAAAGGTGGTTTTTTGGATAAAAGCAAAGAACTACGTGTTTTTGACCTTTAAAGGAGCTTAGTTTTATTGTACTGCCGCCACTTGCTTGTAGCTCAAAGTCATGTGCTAGTTCTCCTTCTTGCATGCATGTTATTTTTCATGCATACTTAATACTATTTTGGAACGTCTTAGAATGAACGTGTTTTTCTGCTATGACTGTACTAATCTTTTTCTTTTTTTGGTTTTTGATTAAGATAAAGAAAACCAACAATGCCACCAAGGAGAAAATTGATTGCGCCTAAAACTACAATAATAAAAAATTCATACACAAGTCCAATTACGATTCCCCAAATTCCAGTTCCAAGGAAAGCCATCATGATAATTTTCAGTTTTAATGGTGGAATGTACTTCATGGAGGTTGCTGCATTTTTGACACTATTAAAGATTAACAAAAAATAACAAGGGTTAAATTGGCAAAATAAAAAACGCGACTTGTGAGGATTGTTACAGTTGGCAACAAAGTCTTTGTAACTAGTTTTCAGCTAGATGGAGTGCAAAGAACAATTATTGAATCACCAGAAAAGGCACTTGTAGAAATTACAAAACCTATGAATGATTCATCGGTTGGATTAGTACTTGTCAGCGATGATATTTCAAAAACTATTGGTAACAAGCTTACCGAGTTGAGATCAAAAAAATCTACACCACTTGTCTTTGAGTTGCATGCGCCTAGAAGTAAGAGGAGAGGTGGACTACAGTGCTGCTAAAGCAAATCCTTGGAGTTTAATCCACATATACTATGCACTATGGAAATTTGATATGAAGGCCGTATTTGTTAAAGGTCCAGCACAAGTTGAAGTTAGAACTGTGGACAAGCCAAGTATTGGTCATGGTGAGATGATGGTGAGAATGCGAGCGTGTGGCGTTTGTGGCTCGGATTTGGAAAAGATCTATGGCCAATATAGTCAGCCATCAATGAGACTTGGCCATGAGCCATCTGGTATCATATCAGAAGTAGGTCAAAGTGTTAAAAATTTCAAGAAAGGCGATAGAGTTTTTGTGCATCACCATGTCCCTTGCTATTCCTGTCATTACTGTTTACATGGAAACGAGACTATGTGTGAAAAATATTCTGAAACAAACCTCTTACCATGTGGTCTTGCAGAAGAGTTTGTAGTACCAGAGTGGAATGTAAACCATGGTGGAGTAATAGAAATACCAGATTCGATGAGCTTTGATGAGGCAGCCATGATAGAGCCACTTGCTTGTTGTATAAGAGCATGGAATAAGATTCAAGCCAAAGATAGTGATTCTGTAGCCATTTTTGGTGTTGGTCCGACAGGTATGATGCATGTAATGTTAAGCAAGGTTCATGGAGTGCAAGACATTTTCTGTTTTGATGTTAATGACTTCAGATTAGATTTTGCAAAAAAATTTGGAATAACAGAATCTATAAAGTCAACTGATCCAAAAGCAAAAGAAAAGATCCTTAAAAAAACTCAAAATAGAGGTGTCGATGTGGCAATTGTTGCCACAGGAAGTCTCAATGCAATAACTCAAGCAATTGAGTTTGTAAGAAAAGGTGGGACCATTGTATTATTTGGTGTTCCATCAAGAGATGCCAAGCTCTCCTTGGATGTAAGTAAGGTTTACTCTAAAGAAATTACAATTACACCAAGCTATGCAGCCTCTGACACTGATACAATGAACGCGTTCAAATTAATACAGGATAACAAAATAAATGTCAGAAAATTGATAACTCACAAATTTGATCTTTCCGAGTCGCACAAGGCATTAGAGTATGCCCACAAAGGAAATGACTCGATGAAAATAATTATTACAAATTCAGAAACGCTTAACTAAGGCAAACTTTCTTTTTTAAATTTAAGGGAAAACCATGGATTGGGGAATGAAGAACCGTTTGGCAAGGATAATCAAGCCAGAGACAGGACGGGGAGTCATGTTAGCGGTAGATCATGGGTACTTCTTAGGCCCTACAGAAAGGCTTGAAGTACCACGTAAAACAATTCAACCACTTTTGCCCTATACTGATTCACTTATGCTCACACGTGGTGTGCTACGCACATCTGTTGATGCAAACTTTCCAATACCAATAGTTCTCAGGGTCTCTGGAGGCTCAAGTATTATTGGGAAAGATCTTTCCAATGAGAAAATTACCACGTCTATCAAGGATGCAATAAGACTTAATGTGACTGCACTTGCCCTTTCAATCTTTGTAGGAGCGCAATATGAACACGAATCTCTTGTCAGCTTGGCAAAACTTGTAAACGAAGGTGAGGAATATGGCATACCAGTCCTTGCGGTAACCGCAGTTGGAAAAGAGCTTGAAAAGCGTGATGAAAGATATCTTTCTCTTTCTTGCAGAATAGCTGCTGAATTTGGAGCACATCTTGTAAAAACATATTATTGTGAAAATTTTGAAAAGGTTGTAAACAAATGCCCCGTGCCAGTAATTATAGCTGGAGGTCCTAAGCTAGAAAACGAACGTGATGCACTACAGTTAACATATGACGCAATACAGGCAGGTGCTGTTGGAGTTGATATGGGAAGAAACATCTGGCAATCAGACTATCCTGTTTCAGTGATAAAGGCAGTACGTGCAATAGTTCATGAAAATCACACAGTTAAGGAAGCGCATGACTTGTTTAACAAACTCAAAACCACTGAACAGTCTACAAAGACAGCTACGTCTGTCTAGTCTGGAATCTTTGACATGTGTATGTGTACAATCTTCCATTTAGTGGATTTTATCAAAACAAAAGTCACCCTGCTTTCCATTGAAAGATGTTGTCCTCTGAAGCTGTAGTTATCTACAATTACACCTGTCTGTTTTAGTTGAAATGTTGCAACCGCACTATTATCAAAAATATCTACTCGCTGGTTTTTGATCTCATATTCATAGTCAGATATGCTCACAAACCGTAGCTGTTGCAACGCAGTTGTTGTTGCATAGTCTTTAAGTTCAAACGGTGGAATGTCGCTGTAGCTTGAAAATCTTGGATCATCTAACTCTATTACCCTAAGTGGAGCAAGGTTCTTTGTCTTTCCAGCATCAAAAAAAACTTTGATTATTTCAATTATCTCTGATGTGTCTGACAAAATTGTTCTTGCTTATGGCAATTGGTGTTTAAGTTTTGTGAAAACAGATGATAAATCAAAAGTTTGTAGTTTTACTAAAACACGATTTTGAGATTATTGTGATGTTTCACATAGATTTTTAATAATTTTAGATGTTTTTCCTCGAAATATTTATAAATTATATTAGTTGAAAGACAATAGACTGAAATGAAGTTAGGAGGATCGACGAGCATTTCTAGTATTTTACTGCTAGTCGACCTGATGCTGTAAACTCTACAGCTTTAACTCTCTGGTGAAAATTTATGGAAAAAATGTCAGGTGCTAGATCATTAATGGTTGCCCTTGAAAAGGAGGGTGTTGAGCTAGTCTTTGGACTCCCCGGTGGCGCAAACTTGCCAATCTATGATGAGCTTTACAAAAGTAACATTCGCCACATACTGGCAAGACATGAACAGTCTGCAGCTCACATGGCTGATGGTTTTGGCAGGGTAAGCCGAAGACCAGGAGTATGTTTTGCAACATCTGGACCTGGTGCCACAAATCTTGTAACTGGAATTGCAACAGCGCAGGCTGATTCATCTCCAATGATTGCAGTAACTGGACAAGTTCCACTAAAGATGATAGGCAAAGATGCTTTTCAAGAAAGTGACATTATAGGAATTTCAAATCCAATTGTAAAATATGCTTTTCAACCAACAAGCCCCGCTGAAATTCCAGAGGTGGTAAAAAAAGCATTTTACATTTCATCAACTGGTAGACCTGGTCCAGTGTTAATAGACATACCAAAAGATGTACAGCAAAACGAAGCCGAGATGAAGTTTCCAGATGACATTAAAATAAAAGGATATCATCCATGGGTTGACCCTGATATTGCGGAAATCGAAAGAGCAATCGATATGTTGCTTTCAGCTGAACGACCTATTATTCTTGCAGGGGGAGGAGTGATAATTTCAGGTGCATTTGCAGAATTACAGTCAATAGCAGAACTTCTTATGATTCCAGTTGTTACTACCTTTAAAGGCAAGGGCTCTTTCCCAGAAAACCACCCTCTCTCACTTGGCCCCATAGGAATGCATGGACATGCCGAAGCAAACAAGATGATGGTAGAAGCAGACTGTGTTCTTGCTGCAGGTTCAAGATTTTCAGATAGATCAGTTGGAACCTTTGAAGAATTTGAAAAAAGACTAAAGATAATACACATGGACGTAGACCCTGCTGAGATTGGCAAAAATCAGACAACCAGTGTTGCGGTAGTTGGAGATGTAAAAACTTCTTTAAGAATAATGGTAAAGATGTTAATCCAAAAGGCAATCAAACGTGGTGGTGATTACCCGTGGTTAAAACGAGTAAATGAAACGAAAGAATACTATAGGGAAAATTTGAAACTTTACAATCACCCGCTTGGTGCTGCCAAAGTTTTACGTAAATTAAGAGAAGTCCTTCCACATCAATCAATCGTAACTACAGAAGTTGGTCAACATCAAATGTGGGCATCATTATTTTTTGATGTCATACAACCTGGAACTTTCTTTAGCTCAACAGGTCTTGGCACCATGGGGTGGGGATTTCCAGCTGCCATAGGTGCAAAAGCAGCAAAGCCTGGAGTTCCAGTCGTGGATATAGCCGGAGAGGGCAGCTTTAACATGACAGAAAATTCTCTTGCAGTTTCAGTTTTGGATAATTTGCCAGTCATTGTGTTTATAATGAACAACTTTTCACTTGGAATGGTCGCACAGTGGCAACGAACATTTTATGACAAGAGAATGATTGGGATTGATCTCAAAAACTGTCCTGATTATGTAAAAGTAGCACAAGCATATGGTGCTCAGGGGATTAGGGCAGAATCACTTGATGAGATTGGTAATGCAGTAAAAACTGCACTAAAAAGTGACGTAGCCACAGTAATTGACATTCCAATAGACCCAGAGGAGGACGTATTACCATTTGTAGCACCCGGTACTCCTCTTAAGGACATGATATTGCCATCATAGGGATATTGATGTGGGCTATAATTTCCGTACTAGTAGAGAATAAACCAGGAGTCTTGTTTAAGGTGACAAATCTTTTCAGATCAAGGAATTTCAACATAGATAGTATCTCTGTAGGTGTGACTGAAAATCCTGAGTATTCTAGGATGACCATCACGACCATAGGTGACGAAAAGCAGGTAACTCAGATAATAAAGCAGCTTGACAAGATGATTGATACGGTTGAGGTAATGCGTCTAGATGAAAAGATGAGTGTGTACAGAGAACTTGTACTTATGAAGATAAAAGTAAGCAAACCATCAGAGAGCATGGAAATAATGAATCTAGCAAATGCTTTTGGATGCAAAGTTCATGATGTAAGAAAGACATCAATCATGATAGAGATAACTGCAACGCCAGACAGAATTAATTCACTTGAGGATCTGGTAAAAGGATATGGGATTTTAGAGATTGCCAGAACAGGAATATGTGCGCTTCCAAGAGGTGGGATTAATGAAAGTTAGAATTTTTGATACCACGTTAAGAGATGGAGAGCAGACGCCAGGAGTTGCACTAGCACCAGAACAAAAATTAAACATAGCAAAAAAACTTGACGTGCTTGGAGTAGATGCAATAGAAGCAGGATTTCCAATCATTTCAGATGGTGAGAAACAAGGAATTAAGTTGGTGGTCAACTCAAACCTACGTGCTGAAATTTGTGGTTTAGCAAGGACTGATAAAAAAGACATCGATGCTGCAGTAGATTGCGGTCTTAAATATATTCACACTTTTATTGCTACTTCTGACATTCACCTAAAATACAAACTAAAACTCACAAGAGAACAAGCCCTTGAAAAGGCTGTTGAGGCTGTAGAGTATGGGAAATCACGTGGATTACAAGTCGAGTTTTCTGCAGAAGATGCAACAAGAACAGACCGAGAATTTTTAAAGAGTGTTTTTAGTCAGGTTGCTAAAGCAGGTGCGGACAGGATAGATATTCCAGATACGGTCGGATATTCAACGCCAGCATATATTGCAGAAATAACAAAGGATGCAATTCAAGCTTCAAAGCTTCCAATAAGTGTACATTGCCACAATGACTTTGGACTTGCTGTTGCAAATTCAATTTCTGGAATCCAAGCTGGTGCCCAGTGTGCTCACGTTACCATAAATGGCATAGGTGAGCGCGCAGGCAATGCGTCACTTGAGGAACTAGTTATGGCCTTACAGTGCTTACAGTTTGATAAAAAATTTGAAACTAACATTAACACAAAACTTCTTTACGAAACATCAAGATACGTATCTAGTGTGGTTGGAGTACATGTACAACCAAACAAAGCAATAGTTGGCGAGAACGCTTTTGGTCATGAATCTGGAATACACACTCATGGCGTCTTGAGCAACCCTTTGACCTATGAACCAATTAGCCCTGAGCTTGTTGGAAGAACAAGATGGTTTCAAGTTGGAAAACATGCAGGGGCCCATGGAGTTTCTGCAATGCTTGAAGAGTATGGGATACAGCCAACAAAAGAACAGACTCGTGAAATTTTAGAGAGGATAAAGAAAATTGGTGATCAAGGAAAGCATGTTACAGATGTGGAGTTGCTTTCTATTGCAGGTGAAGTCATGCAACAGCCTAGCCTTAAGAGGCTAGTTCATCTCACAGGATTTTCTGTCTCGACAGGTATTGGAAATATGCCATATGCCTTTGTCAAATTAAACATAGAAGGAAAGGACTTTATCGGTACTGACTATGGGGTAGGTCCTGTAGATGCATCTATAAACGCAATTCAAAAGATCACAGGAGAAATAGCTAAAGTTAGAATCAAAGATTACAAGCTAGATTCAATTTCAGGTGGGTCAGATGCACTTTGCGAAGTCACTATAAAGGTAGAAGATGTGTATGGAAACCTTGCTTCTGCCAAATCAATTGGAGAAGACATTGTAATTACAAGCGTTCAGGCAATGATTGACGGAATAAATAGAATAATGCTAAAAAAGATTCTAAAACAGAAAAACTTGGGAAATTAAATGTATCAAATTTCTCTCATAACCGGAGATGGTATAGGGCCAGAGCTCTCAGAATCTGTGATAAAAGTTTTAGAAGTAGTCAATGACAAACTTGATTTAAAATTAAAGGTAGAAAAACTTGAAGCCGGCGACAGTGCTTTAGCAAAAACTGGCAAGGCCTTGCCAGAATCTACGCTAGAGGCCATCAAAAGATCAAGTGCATGTTTGAAGGCACCTGTAGGCGAAAGTGCTGCCGATGTCATTGTGGTTTTAAGAAGGGTGTTAAACCTATACGCGAACATAAGGCCTGCCAAGTCATACCCAAACATGCCTGCACTAAAAGACAATGTTGATTTGGTCATAGTTAGAGAAAATACTGAAGACCTTTACACTGGAATGGAGTTTGAGGTAGGAAATTCTGCTGTTGCATTGCGTATTATCTCAGAGCATGCATCTAAAAGAATTGCCAAGTATGCATTTTTGACTGCCAATCAGAGAAACCAGAAAAGAAAAGTCACATGTGTTCATAAATCAAATGTGATGAGAATGACAGATGGTCTTTTTGCAAAAGCATGTAGCGAAGTGGCAAAGGAATTTCCAAGCATCAAATTTGAGCAAATGTATGTTGATGCCTGTGCCATGAATCTCATAAGGGAGCCAGAATCATTTGATGTAATAGTGACAACGAATTTGTTTGGTGACATTTTATCTGATGAATCTGCTCAGGTAGTGGGCGGTCTTGGCATGGCACCAGCTGCAAATATTGGGGAAGATTTTGCGTTGTTTGAACCAGTTCATGGCGCTGCATTTGATATTGCTGGAAAACATGCTGCAAATCCTTCATCGTTTATTCTCTCTGCGAAGATGATGTTTGAATGGCTTGGCATGAAAAATGGTGACAAAAAGTGTTTTAGTGTAGCAAAGAAATTAGAGTCTGCTGTCTATGGCGTTGTAAAGGATGGAATAAAGACTAAAGACATTGGTGGCGACAAAACAACCATGGAATTTACACAATATGTAATTTCTAAGCTTGCTTAGACATCAGAAGAAGGCGGATTTCTAGACCAGAAAAAGATCATAAAACCTACAGGTATCATGAACAACAGTGCAGCAGCAAAGGTAATCCAGTAAAATGTAGGATCTAATCCTGGAATCAATGGAATTGGAAATACGGCGTATGCCCACACAAATGCGATGAACCCAAGCAAGACCTTGTTTCTTTTGAATATCTTCCATCCAAGCTTTCGCTTATTGATATAACATCGCTTGCAACGGCTTTTATCATCTGTCATGCAAGAGGTGCAACAGTTTTTTTCACAAAAGTAACACTTGCGTTCTCCAAACTGCGAACCACAAAAATCGCATTTTTGCACTTTGTATTTTAGGTGAATTTTTAGATTTATCTTTTTATGGAGATAGTCTTTCTGGGTCGCGTGGGTACAAGACCACTTCCCTGACATTATCAATTTTTGTAAGAACAGACATCAATCTATCAAGACCTAACCCCCATCCTGAGTGTGGCGGCATCCCCCAGTCAAATGCCCGCAGATGGTCAACAAATTGATTTGGATCAAGACCTTGTTCTTTTAGTCTTGATTTGAGCTTTGCAGGATCATGAAGACGTGTTCCCCCTGAAGCAAGCTCAAGGTATCCATGTTGGAGATCAAAGGAGTGTGACAGTGTTGGGTCGTCATCTTTTTCGTGGATATAAAATGGTTTTAGCTTCATGGGCCAGTCAATTATAAAATAGAATCCTGCGTGTCTTTCTCCAAGCTTGCGAAGGTGTGCATCCTGTAAATCATCTCCAAATGCAAGTTTTATTCCATCACGTGCAAGCTCTTCAATTGCTTTTTTGTAGGTTATTTTTTCAAAGGGTGTGGAAGGCTTTTTGATTTCTATGCCAAGTGCCTTTGTCTCAGCTGTAAAGTTTGCAGCATATTCAAAAACATTTGCCACCACAGATTCTAGAACATCCATTACATCAAAATAATCCATAAAAGCAGCTTCTATATCGACACTTGTAAATTCTGTTAAATGTCTTACTGTGTGGGACTTTTCTGCTCTATAATATGAGGCAATTTCAAAAACACGCTCAAGTCCCATCGTAAGCTGTTCTTTGTATAATTGTGGACTTTGTGCAAGGTAAGCTTGTTTTTCAAAATATTTAAATGAAAAAAGATTTGCGCCGCCCTCACTTGCACTACCTATTATTTTTGGAGTGTTAACTTCGATGAAGCCTTTTTCTATCAAAGTTTTTCTGATTGACTGGAGTGTATGGTGTCGTAGTTTGAAAATTGCTGCAGTCTTTTGATTACGCAGATCAAGTGCGCGTGCATTTAGTCTGTTGTCAATGTTGCTTTCAAGTCTGCCTATTGGATCAATTGGGAGCGGTTGTACCGCAAGAGTAAGTATGTCAAGTTTTTCAGATTTTATCTCAAAGGCAAAATCTCTTGCCTTTGACTTTTGAATTATGCCGGTAACTCTGATCACACTTTGCCTAGTGAGTTCTTTTATCTGTGATAGAGCCTCCTCTCCTACCAGAACTATCTGTGCAACACCTGTAACATCACGTAGTGTCAAAAACGAAAGCTTGCCAAGCTCACGCATATCTTCAACCCACCCGCCTACTGTAACCTTCTTTCCTTCCATTGAGGAATCCAAGTCTCCTATGTAGTGAGTCCGTTTGAAATCCATTAAAATTACACTAGTTTAATCTCAACTAAATAGGTTTTATGACTTGCTAAAAGTCGCGTATATCATATCCAAAACCCACATTTAGAACGTTCTTCTAAAATGATTGATGGCGTATATTTCGGTGCAGAATCTAACAACGCACTACAAGACACAAAGTGGTACTGTGCATGCCTTAGATGACGTAAGCTTTTCTTTAGAAAAAGGAGAATCAATTGGAATTGCAGGCGAAAGTGCTTGCGGCAAGAGTACACTTGGTCTTTCTCTGATGCGAACGCTGCAAGGAGGCAAGGTGGTAGCTGGAGACATTCTACTAGAAGACAGATCCATACTTAAAATGCCAGAGTCAGAGTTTGCAAAAAAACACAGATGGAAGGATATATCCATGGTTTTTCAAGGAGCTATGAATTCCTTAGATCCTGTATTTACTGTAGAACAGCAGTTTATTGAGGTACTCAAGCAACATCATTATGATGGAGATTTTAGTAAAAGAATATCTGAAATAACAAGTTCGGTTGGACTCAATCAGGATGTTCTCAAGAAATATCCGCATGAGCTTAGTGGAGGAATGAAACAACGAATTGTCATTGCCATGGCGCTTCTTTTAAAACCAAAATTTGTCATAGCTGACGAGCCAACAACTGCGCTTGATGTGTTAGTACAAGCTCAGATAATTAACTTGCTTAAAAAATTAAAAAAAGATGGCATGTCTATTATGTTAATTACACATGATCTTTCCATAATATCAGAAATTGCAGAAAAAATTGGCATAATGTATGGCGGAAAAATGGTTGAGTTTGGTAGTGCGTCTGATATTTACAAGAATCCAAAACATCCTTACACACAGGGGCTTTTGGAATCCATTCCATCTTTGAGGGGCAAAAAAGAAACAAAATACATCAAGGGCAATCCGCCAAATTTGATAAACCCCCCTCAAGGATGCAGATTCTATGACAGATGCCCGCATGTTATGGAGAAATGCAAGAAAGATCCTCCTAAATTTAAAACTGATTCTGGTTATAATCTATGTTGGCTTTACGAATAATTATCTTTCAAAATATATTTTTCTACTCATTTTCATATCATGAAGTTATTTCAGAAAAAGTATTCAAGCTTAAACACCATTGTTGTAATAGATAAGATTTCTTGATATAGTATGCATTTCAAATACTGTTATTGGAAGACATAATCTCAGTTCAAAATCTTACAAAACGTTTTGTTAAAAAAGGGATTTTTTCTTCTTCAGGAACTGTAGTCAGAGCGGTTGATGATATTTCCTTTTCACTAAAAAAAAGCGAGGTGCTTGTTTTAGCAGGAGAATCAGGATCTGGCAAGACCACTACAGCTAAGCTTATTTTGAGAGCGATAGAACCAGACTCTGGAAAGATTTTCTTTGAGGGAATTGAAGTAGGACAAGACAACAAAAGCCTTGAGAAGCTTAGAATGCAGTGCCAAATGGTACACCAAGATCCCTATGCATCTGTAAATCCACGCATGAAGGTATCTAACATAATAATGGAACCGCTTGAGATCCACAAGGTTGGCACAAAACAAGAAAGGAAAAAGATGGTTCTTGATGCGTTACATGAAGTACGGCTTGAACCAGCTGAAGAGATTTTTGGAAAATTTCCCCATATGCTTTCAGGTGGTCAAAGGCAAAGAGTGGTTATTGCAAGAGCCCTTGTTTTAAAACCAAAACTGATCATTGCTGATGAGCCATTATCCATGCTTGATGTTTCTGTCAGAGCTGAAATACTAGAACTAATGTTAGATCTACAGAAAAAACATGGAATCTCTTACATTTACATAACACATGATCTATCTACGGCAAGATATCTTGGGCAGAAAATTGCTGTCATGTATTTAGGAAAAATTGTGGAGAGCGGGCCTATTGATGATGTACTTTTACATCCAAGGCATCCATACACTCAGGCTTTAATTGATGCCATCTCTGAGCCAGACCCAGACAATCTCTTCCGAGAAAAAAAGATCAGAATCAACGAACCACTTGATATTGATGTGTATGATGGGTGTAGGTTTCGTGCAAGGTGTCCCTATGCAATTGAAAAATGCAAACAAGAACCACCGCTTGAAGAGGCAGGACACGATAGACTTGCTGCGTGTTTTGCCAAGTTAGACTAGTTAAAAAGGCAGATTGTACATGAAATTCAAAGTCTTACGCAGTTCACGATTACGATCTTCAATTTTACAAGACAATATTTCAAATATTGGAAAATTCAAGACTTTTGAGAGAGAAGTGAATCTGAATGCTGATAAGAAGCGGTTTTGGTTAGGTGAGATCAAGAGTATTGATTCTAAAATTATGAATGAATCTATGCCGATTTCTATGAGTTACTTTTGTAAAGATGAAATTTAGTTGATGTGATATGTAACATTATCATCATAATAAAATTTATAAATCGATATAACAAATACAAACATAAAATAAGTTACTTCCAAAAGTGGAAATACAATTCATATTTCAAAAATTTGAGGGATATTTTAGAACTTGATAACTAATACGTGATCTGTTAAGCTTCGTAACACGCATGAGACGATCATGATTATATGGATAAATTATATTTGATTTACAATGACTTCGATACTCAAAAAACCAATTATAGCAACAATCGCAGCAACAATACTGGTAGCAGGGATATTCGCATTCATACCTATACCCAAAGCAGCTACAGATGATGATGATGTACAACTCATATCGGAAAGCGAGATCTTATCCGGTTTAGCAGCTGATGCAATATATCCATTCATCGACAGCACACCAAATAAAATTAAACGAGTACACATAGCCATTACTGATGCAACTTTAGACTGTAGCGCCGGTGCTGAACCTCCAATGAGTATACAAGTTCTGGTGGGTCAAGCAGGAGGAATTCTTGAATCAGTAATGGACGCGACAACCAATACCGGAATAGGATCAGGGGAGCGATGCGTCTTTCATGTAACCGTGAAACCTAGTAATATTGGTACTCAAATTACAGACATAGTAGTGGTAAATGGAGGAACTGAGCCTTTGACTGGTATAAATACGGTAACTGTTACAGCTGAAGTACGCACCTAAACTTTTTTCTTTTTTTTCAACAAATCATAACCTACGATATTATCTAGTTACTAACGAAAAGCATCCTAAAATCACGAACAAAGGGGGGCTTTGCCTTTTTAATTAGACTAGTTTGCTACAGTTGGCACACTGGTTTGTTTGTATGTCACAACTTGTGAGACTCCGTTCTTTGGATATACTCCATAAACGAGCTGGGCCTTTTGTACTATAGAGTCTTTTAGTGTTACCATTATCATCTGGCTACCAACGGAACGTTCTTCAAGTATTTTTGAGAGCCTTTCTGTGTTCAAGGCGTCAAGGTGAGCGTCTACTTCATCAAGTAAGTAGAATGGAGATGGTTTTAGCTTCTGTAAAGCCAAAAGGAAGGTGATTGCAGCTAGAGTTTTTTCACCACCGCTAAGTCCAGCAGATTCTCTTTTCTGCTTGTCTGGCAACTGAACAAGATATGATATTCCTGAAGAAAAGATATCGTCTTCATTTTGGATTTCAAGCCAAGCATTTCCTCCTGTCATCTTGGTGAAAACTTCGCGTATGTCCTTGTCTACCTTGTCATATGATTCCAAAAATGTTTGTCGTTTGTCTTTGTCAATTTCTTCGATGAACTTTACAATAGAGTTTCGTTCTTCTTCAAGTTCATTTTTACGAGTAGACATTGAACGATAACCGTTTGAGATCTCAACATATGTTTCTGGAGCCTTTGTGCTAAGACTTCCAACAAGCGACTTTCTTTCGGATTCTAGCGCAGTTAGGATTTGATCAACATCGAAGGTTTCCAAAAGCTCTTCATATCCATATGAAGCAAGTGCACTCCGTATCTTAGCTTCATTTTCTGTAAGGTCTTTTATATCACGTGAAAGAGAATCTGATTGTCTTTCAAAATTATTAATTTCTTTTGTTATCAACTTTTCTTTGTCGTACAATTCTTTTTGCTTTGCATCATATTCTTTGAGCGTACTTACTGATGTTCCTGACGTGGATATTAGCTGCTGTTCTTTTTCCCTTAATGAAACCAGAGAGACATCTGCTTTCTCTTTTTCTTTTGTCATAGCACGCAACTCTACTTCGAGGTCATGTTTTTCATGGTTTAGAGACGACTGCTCCTGCGAAAGCAGCCTCATGCTTGTTTTTAGTGCGTTTTCATCATTTGTAAGTACAGTAAGTTGAGTGGTTTGCTCACGGAATTGTGCAGATACTGAGCTTTGTGTGCTCAAAAGGTCGGATTTTTTTTCATTAAGTTGGGCAAGCAAATTTGCTATTCGTTCCTGTTCCGCATCTGCATAGTTTTCTAGGGTCATTGATATGCGCTCTTCTAAAGAACTAATGTATGATTCCAGTTTAGCTACACTAGTCCTAAGACTTTCTTCGCCCCTTTTAAGCTGCAAAATTCGTGATGTGATCTGGTTTTCTGCAGCTGAAATTGATTTTAGTTTTGCTTTCAGATCTGTGAAGCTTAGATCTACATTTGCAAGGCCAGTTTCTGATACGTGATATCTATCATCGTAGCTATTTGTTATTCGTTCAATTTTTTTAAGCTGAGTCTTTTTTTCCTGTACAAATTTTTTCAACATGCCTAATGATTGTACAAGACCATCAACTGATGAGCTAAGAAGAATTACTTTTGTGAGGTTTGATATTTTTGAGTTAATGTCCACTACAACAGCATTTGCCTGTGCTTCAAAGAATTGCCCGTCAGTGGTTACTGCACTGTATCCTTTTTTTGAAAGATTATAAGCGGATTCTTTGGAATCTACAAGAACTATACTGCCAAAGATAAAGTTCTTGAGTGCAGCCAATCTTTCCTCGCATTTTACATAATCTGACAACACACCTATGATTCCAGGTTCTTGTGGTGTAGAGACTTTGGAATTTGGAATTGCATCAAGAGGAATGATTCTAATCTTTGGTAGTTTCTTTTCCTGCGCAAATTCTGCTAGGCCAAGAAGTGTACCAAAGTCGTTTACAACAAGTGCCTTTAACCAATCTGAGCCTACTGCAAGTATTGGTCTTTCATATTGCTTGTCCCATGAAAGCATCTCATAGACAAGACCCTGTATTCCTAATCGTTTAGAGTCTTCTTTGAGTTTAGCAATTGAATAATCTTCATGCATGACCTCTTTTACTACACGAATCTTTGCCTCATACTGAGCTGCTGCTTTGGCTGCTTTTTCCAAAATAAGTGAGGTGTCCTCTATGTCTTTTTCAATTTTTGAGCGCCTTTCAGCCATGTTTGCAAACCGCGATTTGATCTCCTTAATTGTAGCATCATGACATGCTCTAACTATCTGCAGCTTTTGTTCAAGATCAAGTAGTTTTTCTTTTTCTTCTAAAAGTGATTTGATTTTTGCCGAGTTTTGTCCTATCTTAGTTTCAATGTCATTTATTTCTGCTTCAGTTTTTGATAGCGAAAGCTTTGCATCATTTAGTGAGCGTGTCAGATTTTTTATTTTTTCATCAACTTTTAGTCTGTTTGTTGCAATCTGTGACTGTTGTCTTATTACCTGATTAATTTCAGAATCAACAGAAGAAAGTTCTGTGTTTGCGGTTTTTTTTACTTCATTAATTGAGTTTATTGAATTTTTTAGTTGTGTAATTTGTGACTCTAATAATGATCTTTTTTCATGTAAGTCAGCTAGCTCCGATTCGATCTCTGGTAGTCTTGAATCTATTTGTCCAATTCTCCTAGTGTTTGTTGCTATCTTGCTATTTGCTTGTTCTGATTGTTGTAGTGACACACTAAGTTCTGAATCTATGGCAGCCTTTGCGATGTTGTATGCATTAACTTCTTCCATGAATTTGTGCTTTTCTTCTTCAAGCTTTTTTATTTCCTCTTTTAGCTGATCACGCTGTTCCTCAAGTTTTTTTGATTCAGAAAGAATTGCGTTTAGGTTTCGTTCCTTTGATGTTTTTTGTGTCTCTATGTCACGGATCTTGTTTGAGGCCTGGATGGCGTGTAGCCTGTCAAGTTCACGTTCCAAAAGTTCGTATCGCAGCTGGTAATTTCTTTCCTCTTCAAGCTCGTCTATACGCTTTTTTATCTCATCCATTCTGGCAAGTGCAATTTCAAGACGTCTGTCTGCCTCATCAAGCTGCTTTAGTGACTCTATCTTTTTCTCATCAAAGTAGGCAAGCCCAATTATATCCTCAATAATCTTTCTTCTCTCTTCGGCGTTAAACTCTGATATCCTTGTAATCGTACCCTGCTGGACTATGTTGAGCTTGTGTATTCCCGCATTTGCAACCTCAAGTATGTCAAGTATGTGGTTTCGTTGCATCTTTTTTTGGTTTAAATAGTAAATGTTTTCGCCAGACTCATCCATCTCCCTTGTTACTGTAACCACGTTAGAGTCAACTGGAATCTTCCTGTCAGTGTTATCAAAGTGACAGCTTACTCGTGCTATCTTTGTTACATGATGCTTGTTATCAACATCGTGAAGAAGAGCACGAAGCTTATCAACTCGCATTGTCTTTGTCGAGTTTTCACCCAAGGCAAAAGTTATAGCATCAAGAATGTTGCTTTTTCCTGAACCGTTTGGCCCTGAGATAGCCACTAGGCCAGGTTCAAGGTTTACTATAGTATTTTTGTATCCAAATGATTTGAAGCCAAAAATCTCTACCTTACGAATATGAACCAATGGTTTCGATTCTCAGAAAGGCAAGATAACCAACTATTAACAAGTTTCATTGACTAGGCTAACAATAATTACAATGTGGGTTTTCAAAAAAATTCTTTAAAAACTATCTATCTCTTTTTCCTTCCACAAATTCGAGGAATGCCTTTTTTGCTTCAGAATATGGCATTTGTATTGGAGGGTGTTTAAAGCAGTATGATGAGATGCTAGTCATTGGACCTGAAAGCTTTCTGTCAAGGCTAATCTTCAGACCTCTTATTGCATCTATCATTATTCCAGCACTATTGTACGCATCTATCACCTTTAGTTTAAGATCAAGCTTGACTGGAATCTTGCCAAAATACGTGCCTTCTATATTTATGTAGCAGATTTTTTCATTATCAATAAAATCAACATAGTCACTTGGACCTATTCTCATTGGAATGTCATAGTCTGCCATTGCCTTTACGGCGCTTGTCTTACTAATCCTCTTGTCCTCAAGCCTTTCCTCGTCAAGCATGTTGTAAAAGTCCATGTCTCCGCCTATGTTAAGCTGGTATGTGCCATCAACTAGCACGCCCCTGTCCACAAAGAGTTTTACCAGAGTTTTATGAAGAACGGTTGCTCCAAGCTGGCTCATCACATCATCTCCTGCAAGAGGAAGTCTTTTTTCTGCAAACATTTGCTGCCACTTGGGTTCTGATGCTATAAACACAGGCATGGCGTTTAGAAATCCAATCCCTGTCTCAAGAGCCTGAGTAGCGTAAAACCTTACGGCATTGGTGCTGCCAACTGGCAGATAGTTTACAAGCATCTCTGCACCAGTGTCTTTCAAGACTTTTTTTACATCGACTTCTGTGTCGTTAGAGGGAGTAACAATTTGTCCTAGGTGCCTGCCAATCCCATCAAGAGTTGGGCCTCGTTGAACTGTAATTCCCATGTGAGGCACTTGGGCCACTGTGACAGTGTTGTTTGGTTTTGCGTATATTGCCTCGGAAACGTCTTTTCCTACTTTGGTGTCAGCTACATCAAATGCGGCAACAACTTCAATGTCACCTGGTTCATATCCACCAATGTTATATGCCGTAAGTCCTACAATATCATTTGTATTTTTTGAATAATAGTGAGCTCCTTGGATAAGAGCTGAAGCACAGTTTCCAACGCCTGCAATTGCTATGCGAATCTTTTTGCCCAAATTATCTCGATATTTACGCAAATTATTCCATCATTTATAAGTTGTATAGCGTTCATTATAGTAAATTTGTATGGCTGACTAGAGTAGATGTTTGAGTCGCACTTGATTAAATCTTGCTAACGTTTACTCTCTATGGTTTCTTTGTTCCAGATATGCCTTGAGGATTTTTTCAGCCTTTAGATGTTCTTCCCACATTAAAGTTTTCATCATGTCCGTATTTTCTCTCTCAAGCCCACATCCTAGATATTTTCCACAAAATGATAGCTGTGGTGCACGTTTGGAATGATCAATGAGTTTTGTGTCTTGCTTTATACTAAATAGATTATTGTCCACATTCATCTTACTTGATATAATGTCTGCAGCTTTTTGCTGTTCGCTATATATTACATTATATAATGATGCGGCGTCATGTCTTTCCATTCTACCAACAAACTCTGGATATACGGTTGTTTGTGGTAAATCAGTAATAGTTTCTGTTTGTGCTGGTTGTGATAAAACATATTGTCCATTATCATCTTTTATCAAATCAAATTCTCCAAGATCCTCTATCGGCATAAAGTGAGCTACTTGGTCTGGAACTGCATTGCCAACAACTTGCAGTGCGTTAAAGACTTTGGTTGTTCCCGAGTTTCTCTTATCATCCCATGCCACTATGATGATGTGTTTGTTTGTTGGTTTGTCAAATGACATACCAAAGTTAAAGGTTGATTTTGTTCCCTCTTTTGATGTGGACATTTGAATGTCATCACCAAATATTCCCTGTGGATCTACTTTTACTATGTTGCCGTTGTCAAAGATTAGTGCTGGATCGGTATCAGAATGTTCATCTTTGCCTTGGTCTACAAAATACATTGCAACGTGTGAAACTTGTGAGGCTTCCAAAAACGAAAGTGTCATACCGAGATTCTCTCCTGTGCTTACTTGCTCTGGCTCAATTGTGTTTGCGTATCCTGTCAGGAAATAGCCCTTGTTGTTAATCTTTAGTGGAGCAGATGAATCTGTTGTTGGTGACATTGGTTTGAACGGGTCTGGCGCTACAAATCCAAGTTGAGACAATATGCTTGTTGGCCTACTTGCCACAAGCGATGGTGGTGAATGATCTGGTCCGCCTCCTCCAAGAAAACCTATACCAGCTAGTACATTGAGCACCAAGCCAGGACGAACTAGGCCTCCAGCTCCGCCCCCAGAACCAGTATCACATGAGAAAGCCAGTACATATCTACCCTCTGGGTGAAAAGAGCCATCACCAAACTGTCCTCCTGGTTGCAGGACATTAGTCACTGTCCTTGCCACCGGGTTATGCGCTGCTACAGTTGGATCTAGAGGATCTAGAGATGCTGCTGGACCTGTCAATGTTTCCCAGGCTTCATCGGGATTTTCCTGATGCAGCATACATATTTGATCTTCAGGAAATGCAATAGGATCTAAAATAACAGCATTAGCATAAGACATTGTTATTGTAGCTGTGCCAGCCCCACCTACAGTAGCACCTACTAGTTCGACTTTGATTGAATCGATAATTGCACCAAATCCGGCATCCTCATCGTTGCTAGTGATTGGTTCATCGCTTAATCTCACACCCCCACCGGTGATTAAGCTACTTTCAGGTATTGTCATTTGTAGTCTGCCAGCAAATGCTAGTGGTGGGTCATAAAATACACCAAGAGAATCACCACTCCCCACATGTATCGCGTTGCCAGAAGAAGCAGCGGAAGTAATGGTAAAAGTACCCGTGAAGAGTCCAGAATTCAATTCACTCTCTTCAAGTGGAACCTGAATACCTAACGGATCGCTAGTTGAAACAACATCAGCAGTTATGGTATCTATTTTTGCAGCATCCAAATTTGCAGGCGAATCAAATGTTATCGTCATAACAACAGTATCGCCTATGTGGTACGAATCTTTATCAAATTCTATACTAACTGTTGCTTGCGGATCACCAGTATCACTTGGATCTGAGAGATCTCTAAACGAGACTGTCTGGTCTCCTACACCACCAGCAATCGGTTGGTTTACAGATGAACTAACAAAGGCAAAACTGGATTGCAGTGGAGCAGCAAAGAAAAACAATGCCAAAATTACTAATGACAAAGTTACAATTCTTTTTCTGTTTTTTAGAGACTGAATCATTAGAGCATAATTTCCTATTTAGTTATACAAACAGGTACTGTAATACCTCCCGCATAGGGGAAATCAAGGGATGTCAATACAACTTCTTGAGCAGTACCTTTGTTAAGCACTATGTTTGCAGAATAGATTCCAACACCATAGTTCTTTGTTTGCAAATTAGCAGAGTAGGTTTCAGAACCAGCACTGTATAAGAATGGAATATTGTTTATTGCACCCGCCTTTATAATGCCCGGATTCAAATTTTTGCCTATTGCACACTTAGCAGCAGGGAAGTCAAGGGGTTTCATTACCAGTGTAGCAACAAGACTAGAGTCTGATACTGGATTTTCACCACCAGTTGTCTTTTTGAACTTGAAGGGATTTGTAGCTGATCCTGCTTTTAGCGAGCTAGAACCGTCCATATTAACAGGCGAACCAAAGCCTACAAACGAGTCTGCGTTATTAGCTATAATTTTCGCGGTCTTTCCTGTCTGTTCTGACACAGAACCTGGAGGAGCATAATTTGATCCGCCTGCACCGTTTTGCGCTGTTCCTGTTGTAGAGGCCCTAAAGTTGTAAAATAGGTTTACCCAGTCGTTATAATCATTATATGGTGTAGTTCTAGGAGCAGCTGTGCCGTCATCACATCCTGGGATCTTAAAGTTATTGATGTTTATACTTACAGAACTTTCACCAGGGCTTCCATCACCGTCAAAGTTGATATTTGTAAGTAAAGAACCAATTGGAGATGGCAAGTTTGGAGTGGTTATACCTGTTGCCAGTATAGAAGGCGTAACTGAGCCTGGTGGACTGCCTTGTGGAATTGCAAAGATAATTGTTGGGTTCATATAGTTAGAACTCATCAATCCAAAGTCTTCACTCAAATTGCTTTCAGTAAGTGGTGGTGCTCCACTAGCGGTAAATAGGCCACGAGAATAGTTAAGTTGCCAAGCTGTTCCCAGGTAACCAGTGTCGTATTGTCTAGGGTATGACATGACGCTGATATAGTTTGGCTTGCAATTTATTGATGAGTCAGCGACTAGTACAGTCGGGGTTTCGACCAAGTTCTTTGGACCGCCGTGGGCGAGGTTGAAGTTATGTCCAAGCTCATGCATCAATGTGCCTGCCTGTTCATTTACGCTTCCTACTGATGCAGTATGGCCAGTGCCGGTAGGTTCGGTATAAAATGTAGTAGGTTCTGCGGTGGTAAAGTCGCAGCCAAGTGATATTATAAAGTCATTTCCTTTCTGCTCTGCCACACCAGACGGACCACAAAGCCCAACGCTGTGTATTGACAAACCATAATGATACACCATAGCCCTTGCATTTAGTTTTGAAGTAGTTACAAAGACCTGACCTCCTGGACTAGGAAGTGTTATGGTACCTGATGGAAGGTTAACAGTAGTATCGATATTTGTAAGCGTGATGGTGGCACCGGAAGCGGCCGAAAATGGAATTGTTGTTATTACTAGCCTACTTGTACCTGATGAAGAAACTGATGCAGTTGGTGTCCTATATTCTACTGTTCCCGCAATATTGGACGGGGCTGCCGGTGGTGTAACAGTAAGTGATGATAAAGTGGTAAGTGGACTATTCAAGGTTATCCTTTGTTTTAGAAAAATCGTGCCATCGGTTATCTCAGCTGGCATGGTTATTGTAAAGCCAGTTCCACGAACCTTAGGTGCGAGTGTGGCCGCATCTACTAAACTAAATACCGGTGTTCCTCCGATGGATGGACGTTGAGATGCTAATCCAAATTTTAGCGCTTTTACTGAGTCAAAGTCGTTTAAAGAATTAAAGTCTGAATCAGCCCATGCACTAAAAGCTGTGGCGCTAGCTAAATTGGTATTGTGTGTAATTGTATCAGCAATTAGTGTAGAGAAATCAACCTGCAATCTAATTCCAGTTACACCGTTTGGATTTGTAACAGCAGATTTATTGAATGCCGAAACTACATTTGCAACCGCTGTTGGATTTAGAGCGTGTCCTAACATGTTATCTATTTCCACATAGGCATCTTTACGGAGCTCATTAGAACCACCAAGGACTAAACGACTTGTAGTAGTAGAACCGACCCATCTAACATCATATGGAACTCCCTTGCCAGATGTAGTTCCGTCCCAGGTGTTACATATGCCATCTCCGTCAGTGTCAGGATCGCCAGCTCCACAAATTATTGTACTAAAGACAGCTAGCTGACGAGGCGCCACAGATAAGTTGCCTTCCCCAGCTACTCCAAGTTGTGAATCTTGTGTTTCATAGCTTTCTGTTGAACTAACAGCCGAAGTATAAGCTGGACTAGCAGCATACTGAGCAGTTACTTGAAGATCTTGTTGTTCAGTGCTCTGAGCTACGCCTATTGAAAAGTAATTTCCGCCACGTTCGACAATTGTTACTCCTGCTCCAATAGATATTGGTACAGCTCTTGCATCAAAGTTTGCCTGCATTAGGTTTTCTGGCTGTACATCTGGATCAAAAATAGAAATGTTTGAGATACCGATACCAGTTATAGAATCGCTGCTTAGAACCTCTATCTTTTTGATTCCTCCCGCAACAGCTGGTGTGAACAACTTCACATATGGATCAGCTCCGGAATCTGTTTGGTCAATTGAATTATCGTTAACATCAGTAATTCTTACAATAAACGGATTGATACCCATGTCTTGCATAAAGAGAGTTAAACCTATGCTACCTGATGGGAATTCCATTGTTGCTCCATTCTTTAGGTGCAAAACATTGACTCCAGCAAGTACAGATCCTACATTTGGCAAGCAGCTTGAAGACGGACAGAATGTGATTTCTCCTGGACCTGTAATTTTAATACCCGCTGTAGTTGCGGATCCCAAACTTGGAGTGACTCCAGAACCGGTAAATGTGATTAACGCATCAGAAATGCCAGCTCCTGATTCATCCGTATCAACTAGTGCACCTTTGGCAGCATACGGAATATCTGTGACTACGTCTGACATCGGTTCAAGAGAAAGAGATGTTACATGTGGAAGAACTGAAATAAGAAAAGTGCTGCTTGTTGCAATGACAGGGTTGTCTACAAGTACTGCAACAATTCCCACATCGTTACCTGAATCTGTTTTTGGTAAAGTAAGACCAGATACTGTAATTGTTGCACCGCTGTCTGTATTACCGATTAACGGAGTTACACTTCCAATAACAGCTGAGTTATCTGCACGTCTAATCTCAATGGTATCATCTGATTCAAATCCATGTGTTAAAACTGAAGCAGTAAATGTTTTATCCCATTTTATTGCTGCTGGTGTAACAGGAGTTACAATTTCTGTTCTTCCATACAAAACAACAAATGAACCGCTAGCTGAATTGCCAAATGAATCAGTTGCGGTACAATTAACTGTAGTCAAACCTATTGGGAATATTCCACCAGTTGCTCCAAGATTCGTAGCCCCAGAACCATCATCTGCACAACTGATAGATGGGGCAGTACCTGAATTGTCCGTAGCCGTAACGCTGTACGAAACAAGTTGTGGTGTGTTATCGCTGTTAGAACCACCAACTCTCACTGGGCTAGTAGGTACTGTGATTACTGGAGGAATTGTGTCACCAATAAATTCTAGAATAAAGTCTGTATGCATTTCATATGAGTAACCATCTGTATCTAACATTACAGCACTAATCTGGTGCACTCCTGCTACAGTTGAGGAGAAAGTAACGTCTACGCCATTGCCCGATTGACATCTAGATAATGTTGCTGGATATCGTGAGACGGTTACAGCACCTAGTGGATCTGCCGAAATTATAATGTCAACCGTAGAATTTGTTCCTTGTGTAATGTTGCATCCATTTGGATCATTGGTTCCCTGATTTGTGGATGGAGTAACATAATATCTTGTTGTAAAAGTTTGTGGCAGTTCTCTTGTAATTATTGTAAGAGGAGTAGTATCTGCTACGGAATCATGTACATTATCAGCAAATGCCATTGGAAGAGGAATTGAAAGTGCGGCTGAGAAAGTGATTAATACACTAAACAAAAATATCTTTTCAAACTTATCTTTTGATATCAACCTGCTATAGCCACTCTTTTTTTTATGTATAATACCATTATAAAAACATGATGTTCCAATTTTGGTAAAATCAGGTTATGAAATGATGAAAGTATGAAAAATTGGCTATTTTTTTGTAATTTTTCTAATAATATGGATCAGGTTTTCGTGCACCTAATTATGGATCATTTTAACATCACTTGGCATCCGCAAGGAGGTCTCTAGTCAACGTCTTTTTTAGAGCATATGCCAAAATAATATCAGCATAAATATCTGCACAAATTTATGAAATTTTTATCATTTTTACAGTTTCCCAAAACTGGAACTATGAATCTATATATCTTGAATTCTGGTTCTAAATCCTATGGGAACTAGCGTTTTAGCCGCCACTCGCGAGTTAGAACCATTAGAGTATATCAACAGTATTAACAAGCCTGTACATTCTGCGATGTTTTACAATGACGAAATAAAGTCAAGACACATTGAATACACATTCATATTAAATGGACTAAAAAAAGAAGAGCATTGTATTTACTTAACAGATGAAAGTACAAACCAGATAGCAGCAAAGATGAAAACCTATGGTATTAATCTTGAAAAATTTTTTGATAAAAAACTTTTACATGTTTTCCAGATACCAAAATTAGTGGGCAGTACAAATTACATTCTAAATCACTCAAAAAAAATTATTGAAGAAGTGGTGAATAATATAAAACTGCCACGCCGTTGTGTTGGAAGAACTGTGCGCGATATCACTACTAAGAGCGGCATTGCGGCAATGACTAAGGTAGAAGAAGGTTTCCACGAGTCATTTTCAAGTTTCAATGGACCAGTACTTTGCATTTATCCATACAAACAAATCGAATCCTCTCAGAAAGAGAGGTGGATGACAGATATTATTTATAATCACCATGCATCGCTATTTATTCCCACACATGGTAGTGGGAAAGCTTTAGTCTTTACACATTAATCCGTATCTGATTCACTTCAAATTCTCAACGAATTCAAATGGGGCAAATTGTCTTAAATTGAGTTTGTCACCTTTCAAAAAAGATTTTATTACTTTCCATTCATCTTTACCAAGCGAAGACGAACCTACTATACCTGCCAGAACTACAACATTAAGAATTGCAGAAAGGCTCCAATTTTTGTTACTTGCCAGGATCATCTGACCTTGGATATCTCGCAGCTTCTTTTCTAAATCAGTATCAATTGTAATGGTTCTTCTACCCCTTTTAGTTCCAGATTTTTTACTGGTTTTGCCCATTAGTTAATCTGTCCTACGCTTCATATCTTATTAAATATGAATTTGTGACATTTTATTGTTCTTTAAGTTATCCTTCGTGGAATATGTCATGACCATAAAATATCTCTAGTCTAAGAAACGATTTGTGAAAAATGAATTTATACTGCAATTCCTCTTCAAAAAAAGATGAAGAGAATAGAGGTTATTGTAAAACCAGAAAAAGTGCGATCCATTTTAGATGCCCTAAAAAAAGATGGGGTGGGTGGAGTCACTGTAATGTCGGCAAAAGGACAGGGAAAGTCAGCTAGACCGTGGTTACGTGGAGCAAGGGGTGCTGCGCTTCATACAGCTGAATACAACCGAATGACATCGCTGATAACAGTAATTAATGATCATATGGTTGACAATGTCATTTCGGCCATAAGGTCTGCTCTTACTGATGGTACAAAGAGTGAAGGCAAAGTCTTCATTTCTACAATAGATGAGGCCATCGACTTGGAGAGCGGTCGTAGAGGCCCTTCGGCTCTTTAATTTTGGCATTTACAGATCTGGTTTTGTGTTCTATCCAGTGATATTGATAATTTTCTCATTTGCACTTTTGTTGCATACTGATGCCTTGGTAGTCATTTGATTCTGCTCTAGTTTTGGTTACGCTGAAAAGATCAGAGATTGAAGCAAGGGTGATTCTTGTTCCTTAGTTTAATAAACAAAAACTGAAAAATAACATTATCAGCTATTGTATTTTAGACACCTCTCTGCAAAAAATCATGTACCTTTTCTATAATTATAAATTTTCATATTACCGTTAACCTTGAATAGACGTCAAATCAAATAAGGATAGTCAAATGCAAACCGCCAAAGACAATCTTGGTACAAATGATCTCCAAAAACAGTTGGAAAAGGTTAACAATATTGCTGAGATTCTATCCAAGCTTGAGGAGGTACATCTTGGCAAAGATTGGTTGATTCAGGAGATAAAAAAACATCGTCTAAAAGTCTTATACAAGGCAACTATGAATAGTTTAGAAATTTTGAAGCTTTGCCCGGACGGATTTATTTCGAAGGTTTTACGGGCGCTCAAGGGTGAAGATATTGAAGATTTTGAGGAAGTAACAACTTTGACTAGGACTTATCACTGGTTTTTTACTGACATAGCTGGAGGTTCAAATCCAAAGATTCCAACAAAAGATCAGGTTAGAAAAATAGTAGTTCTTAATGAATTAATAGCTAGAACAGACGTTTTTAAAAATAAAGACCCAAGTACTGTAATTCTTCCCACAGGTGATGGCATGGCAATTGGATTTAATGACAGTCCAGAAAAACCGTTACGTTTAGCAATAGACTTACACAAATTTCTTAACAAATACAACGAAATGAGAAAGGGTAAAGAAAAGTTGTTAATTAGAGTCGGAATTGATATGGGTCCTGTATATGTTATCAAAGATCTCAATCAAAAGGAAAATGTTTGGGGACCTGGAATAATACTTACAAGACGCGTAATGGATTTAGCTGGGGATATGAATATTCTTGCGTCAGCTAGAATTGCAGACGAACTTCGAAGACTGTCCCTTGAATATAAGACCATTTTACATCCAATAGGCGATTATGCTATAAAACATGGGGAAGAACTTCTCTTATACAATTGCTACGGAGATGATTTTGGAAATAAAACACCACCCAAAAAATACAAGATTCCAAAAGCGACCGAGGAAGACATCATCAAACCCTCATTCAACTTTTCCTTCAATAATATCGACATTGTGTTAGAGGTAAGAGATGTCAAGACCATGTTAACCCACCATTCTTGGGTTTGGGAGATGACAAATATTTCAAAGGAACCAAAGGATCAGGTTTTCTATAGAATAGATGGCGATGTTCCAAGGGACTTTAACAACCTAAACGTGCAAGCTTCAGACGATAAAGGAAACAGGTTTGAGATACTAAGCGTTGGTGTGGACAAACCATTACAAAAAGAATTCATTGTTAGACTAAAAAATCCAATTCAGCCTAAACAAAAGAAAAAGATAAAGTTAGAATATGACTGGGAAGAGCCAGATAGAGTTTTTGTATATAGGTTTGCCTCAGATTGCAAGGAATTTAGTTATTTGATGACTATACCTAAAGGGATTGAGCTAAAAAACAGGATTCTAAGAACGGATCCGGAAACTGGATATAGGATACACGCATCCCCTTCCCCACAAATAAAGTTCCTAGATGATATGACAGTAATGCGATGGGCTAAATCAAACTTGAAAGCTCATGATGCGTACGAATTTTATTGGTAAAAAAGAATTACCGTCAAACCTTTTTTGAATTATGCTTTTTTATACTTCAAGTCTTTTCATGAATTAAATAACTCCTAATCATCTTTATGGGTTACTTGCGCTACTCCTTTGCGTTTGAAATAATTATTGGGCATAAAGAAACCCCATATTTTTTGACAATCACTAAATTCTAGAAAAGATGAGTAAATCATGAATTTACTACGTGTACAATGACCGTTATGTATCGAAAATTACTTCACGATGCTTTTGAACTAAGTTCTACCTAAGAAAGAACTAAGGGAGAATTAAAATGACAATTTCATTAGCACCAACAAAGATAAAACAGACACTGTATCTTTTGGTACCAAAAAATATTGCGGATTTACTAGAGATTAAAGATAATACTAAACTAACGCTTTTTATCAAAAAGAATGGGAGTAAACACGTTCTAGAATATCAGGTGGAGTAAGAGTATGCAACACAATCAAACCATGTTCAAATTTAAGATCACATCTATTTTACAGGGTCTATTAAATTACTGCTGGATATTTTTAATGTAATAAAGAAATAGAGTTCAATTATACGTCATCTTAATTGTGCTTGCCATTGCATGAAATCTTTGTGCAGAGGATTTTATAACCCTAATTTGATTCAAGTTTTGTGATAAAGCCTGGACGACCTGTAAAGGATATGTCAATAAAAAAAGGTGATAGTATACAAAGTATTTTTGATGCCATGTCAGAGTCAGGAGGGTTTGAGTCAAGAAATCTTGCTGAAGGTCTTGATATCTTGTATGCCATGGAGAAAGACAAAGAGTGTCTCAAGTTTCTTTCTTTTGTGGCGGCAATAACATCAACTGGTCTTCGTGGAATAATACGAGACATGATAAAAAACAAGATGTTTGATGTTGTGATTACTACCTGTGGGGCTCTTGACCATGATATAGCTAGATATTTTTCAAACTATCTAGAAGGCTCCTTTACACTTGATGACAGTCAGCTTGCAGACCAACACATCCACAGATTAGGCAATGTACTTGTGCCAATGGAAAGCTATGGCCCTTTAATTGAAGAAAAGATGCAGGCTTTTTTAGAAAAAGCTTACAAGAATGGCAAAAAAGAAATGTCAACATTTGAAATTACAAAGATGATAGGCGCAAACCTAGGAGAGGGTTCATTTCTTTTCTGGGCATACAAAAACAACATACCAGTCATAGTTCCTGGTATAATGGATGGTGCGGTAGGAAGTCAAATCTGGTTTTTCACACAAAAACACAGTGACTTTAGGCTGAACGTAGCTGCAGATAGTGATCTTTTATCTGGTCTAATATTCAAAGCAAAAAAGTCTGGGGCACTCATGATTGGAGGAGGTATATCAAAGCACCACACCTTATGGTGGAATCAATACCGGGATGGACTAGACTATGCAGTCTATATCACAACAGCCCAGGAGTTTGATGGCAGCCTAAGCGGTGCCCTTGTCAGAGAGGCAATATCTTGGGGAAAGGTTACTCAGAAAGCAAAACAGACAACCATACACGCTGAGGCCACAATCATACTTCCGTTTCTTTATTCTGCATTACTTGCAAAGCTCAAATAGTGTAGATCTTTTTTTCATAAACTTTCTCAAAGCCTAGCTTCAAGTAAAAGTCTAGCAAAGCATCTCTTTGATATGTTTCAAGCATAAGAAAATCCAGCTTTTTTGTTTTTACTTGGTTTAGTGCATAGGTAATTAACAATTTGGCAAGACCCTTTCTTCTTTTTTCTGGCATTGTTCCAAGACAGTACAATCCCAAAACAGAGTTTTTCTCATAAAGCGCTACACATGATGCATTGTATTCAGAGTCTACTAGGTATTCTACTTCGGAAACTGATTTTCTTACAATGGCATTTACTTCGTCGATCCATTCAGGGCAGTCATAGGATTTGCAAAAAATATCTGCCCAGAGCAGAGAGTCTTTTCTTGCAATGTGATGTATCGGAAAATTTTCTAAATTATCATCGGTTAGTCTTTTTAAAACATCTTGGGTATCATAAAATGTAAAACCTTTTTTGCGAAGTAATTCCTCAAGTGTAGGATTATTTTGCACATAAATAAATGGACGCGAATTGTGTCTCTGAAAAAGATATAGTGTATCATCGATCATTTTTTCGCTCAGACAGGTGATGCTAGTTAGCTTGTCAAAGAATATGTCGTTTGGAAGATGTGGGTTTAAAAAAAGAGCGCCGCATTCTAGTACAGTCATTTCACTCCATATTCCTGTGAACCCCACCTCATTTTCTTCCATTTTTGAGATCATATAGACAAACCTATAACGCCAATAATTTTCATAAAATCGGTTGTGCTAATACTATCATTTTCCAAAACAGCCGAACATATTTCATCAAAGGCATCCAATGCCTTGGGCGAATTCAAATCATCTTCAAATGAAGTGAAAAATTGTGTCATCAGATTGGAAACATTTTTAGATGTTTGATCAGATGTCATGTAGTTAGCTTTGTAAATTTTTTCCAAAAGTGTCTTTTTACCAACAAGATCATTTTCTTTGTAATCAATTTCTTCTCGATAATGAGTGGAAAAAAGATAGAGACGTAATAGGTTCTGACCATACTTACTAACCAGCTCTCGAGCTAGAATTATGTTTACAAGTGACTTTGACATCTTTTCTCCTTTTGATAATACAAGACCCACATACATCCAAAGTTTAACTGGCTTTTCCATTCCAGTTAGAGCCTTGTACTGAGCAAGATGGGCCTCATGGTGTGGATATGAAAGCTCATTTGCACCACCGTGAATATCATAATGAAGACCGAAATTTTCCAGTGCCACGGCACTGTCCTGTATGTGCCACCAAGGAACCCCATTTCCAAAATCACTCCTCCATGAAAATCCAAAGTCTTCTGAACAATTCCATAGCATAAAGTCTTCTTGGTTTTTCTTGTTTGGACCAATATCCATTCTGTGCAAGTTTAGCTGTTGTCGTGATTGCTTTGAAATTATGCCATAATCTTTTACTGTTGCAGTATCAAAGTAGACGTTACCATTTGCAGAATATGCGTTTTTATGCTCAATTAAAAATGCGATTTGTTTGACTATACTTTTGACATAATCAGAAACATGAGCAAGTCTTGTAATACTTGAGATGTTTAGTAGGCTGAGGTCTTTTATGAATTCACTAGCGTAGAATCGTGCCAGACTAGCATAGTCAGTTTTTTGTTCAATGGCTTTGTTAAACACATTTTGGTTTATGTCAGTCATGTTTACAAGAACATCGGTCGTATAGCCTTGGCTTCCAAGATACCTGCATAGTAGATCATAGGTAAGAAATATTCTGGCATGGCCAAGGTGCGTATAATCATACAACGTGGGACCACAGATGAATATTTTCACATTAGTTTTATCAAATGGCACAAACTCTTCTTTATTCAAAGAAAAAGAATTGAAAAGCCTGAGCATTTTTTGGGTCTAGCGTCCACCTTGAGCAAGAATTGGTGTTAGTGTGACTGTGGAACGAATTTTTGGGATTCTGCGTATTTTGTGTGTTACAATGGTTTCCATGCTCTCTTTTGTGTCACCTTCAACCTTGACAAATATATCGTACACTCCATAGGTTCCGCGTACTTCCTTTACTTCGGGAATTTTCATAAGCTCCTTAATTATGTCAACTTCAGCCCCTAAGTCGCAGTTTATGAGTATGTACAAAGTTTCCATAGACGAGGTTTATTATTACCACATAAAATGATATCCATGAAATATGCGATCTTGTTATGAATCTATAATAATTCAAGAAATTCTTTCTTAGTCAAACCACAATCCGAAATTATCTTTAGCAACAGCCCTTTTCCTAGTTAATTTTTACGTGGTACTGACGTCCAAAGACCTTGACCATTCTCGATTATTATATGACTGCCAGATTGCCTTGTTGCGTAAAACCCTTTTTTACGTAATGCGTGAATAACCTCTTTCCAACCAATCACAGGTAAGCTCATACGGAAACGGTTACTAGTTTGGATGCAGATTTTTTCTTTTTATCTTCAAGGTAAGATTTGCAGAGTTTTATGGCTTGTTTGGTATCTAGTATTGCCTCATCCTTTGTATTTCCTTGCCCTCTGGCTTGAGGAATTTCAAGACAGTATCCAACATAGAACTTGCCATCCTTTTTGATCATAATGTTGTAGTCTCTTCTTCCTGCCATAGTCTTAATTTCGTTACACGGTATATAAAATTAGTATTCATGATTTAATAGGACGCTATTCATATCAAAAATTATGGGCTCTGAAATCACAGTAAGAGAACTCAAGCCAATCAATATAGAAGGTGGTTATCTGATAGACGGCTTTCCTTCTGCCGGGCTTGCCAACGCCATAGCAACCGAATCCATGATAAACACCATTCAATTTGAGATGGTCGGAGCACTTGATTCTGACCTTTTCCCACCCATTAGCATAATAAAAGATGGTGTTCCAAATTTTCCAGCAAGAATATTTGTAAATAGCGAACTTAAGGTAGCAGTGTTCTCTTCTTATCTTACACCACACGAGTCTCTTCACAGACAGATTGCAAAAACCATGCTAGAGTGGGCAAACAAACACAAGTGCTCTCTTGTTGTCAGCAGCTCAGCAATCAAGTCAGAGGACGAAAAGCCGTTTGTTATAGGAGTAGGCAGCACACAGGAGGCTAAAAAGAAGCTAAAAGATGCAGAAATACCCCCCTTATCTCATGGAACTGTTCCAGGAATTCCAGGTATTTTACTAAATGAAGGAGTTATGTCAAACACAAATGTCATCGTACTTTTGTTTAACACTAAGGAGAGGGGTCCTGACTTTAGATCTGGCGCACAGATCTGCATGGCAATGTCAAAGCTTGTTCCGGGTACAGCCTGTGACCTTGATACACTTTTACGTGAAGCAGAAACAGTTGAGCATGACATAAAACAGGCAGAGGAAGATGCCGAGCCAATCAAGGATGCAATGTATGGATGACATACCAAGAAAAAGAGATATCAAAAGATCAACTTGCAAAAGCTGTCCAAGTTCTTGATCTGGATGATGGAATCAGAATAGAAAACCAGTCCTACATGATCTTTCTTAATAAAACGGCAAAAAGATACTGCATAAACATATCCACCAAAGAAAAGGAAGAATTCGTTTATCGTAATAGATCAGATGAGGTTCTTGATTTTTTAAAAGATAGACTAGATGACAAGTGTAAGATGTTTTTGTATTAAATCCTTATATCAAAAACCCAGCTCTAGTTCTAAATGGTGCAGCTTTTTGAGTTTGCGATAGCTGTAATCACAATTTCAGTTTCTGGAGTAATGTCACCAGGTCCACTTTTTGCAGCCAACGTTGCTTACGGGTTGAAAGGAGGAGCAAGAGCTGGCTTGAAGATGGCGTATGGTCACACCATTGTGGAGCTACCTCTTGTAATTTTGCTTGGCGTCGGAGCACTTTCACTTGAAACAATACCGCAGTTTAGAGAAACCATAGCGCTGGTTGGAGCAATTAGTCTTTTTGTTTTTGCTGGAATGCAAATAAAGTCAGTTCTAAAAAAACCATCGTCTATTTTTGAAGGAAAACCCGGCCCTTTTATTGCGGGAATAATGCTTAGTGCATTAAATCCCTTCTTTCTCATTTGGTGGTTTACCATAGGATTCAAGTTAATTTCTGACTCGCTTGTTCTTGTCTCATTTGCAGGAATTGGAATCATGTTTGCATTTCACATATGGATGGATTATGCATGGCTTTGTACGGTAGGCTTTCTCTCATCAAAGGGAAAAAGAATACTTTCAAGCAAAAACTATAACATTTTTATGATTACAATAAGTGGCGTTCTTGTATACTTTGGAATTGTGTTTGCCCTTGAAGCATTGAGCTAACCACAATCAATAACTTCGATTTCAATTCCACACTTGTCATTAAGATCAATTATTCTATTAACGAGGTCATCACAGAGCTCTGCATCCAAAGTTTCTTCATATTTTTTTAAATCATTTACAACTCCAACATGTTTTAGTGGACAGTTGTCTAAAAGCCCAACACTAAATAAAATCACTACTGAGATAATGGCTGCAAGGCCTATTGCGACACTTTTGAGAAGGGTGTTTGTCATTTTTAGGTGCGTGTGCCATCTACTTCCATTACAGAGACGTTTCTTTCTTTTCCATCCAACGACGTCATCTTCTCTGAAAATATTCTCACACTACTTACTCTGTAACCTACCGCATTCATTCTTTTTACTATCATTTGAGAGACATCCACAGCAAATGTAATGTTTTTTCCCCTAGCTTTGATAGTAACTGTAGGTTCATTTGAAAGTAAAGTTAGGGTTGCATTAACATAAGTCATAATCGGCTTTTTTCCAATGAAGATGGTGTTTGTTGGACGGCTCACAAAAGCCCTGCCATTCGTGTTTTATTTAATGGTTAAGATTTTCTTTTTCTATAAATTTCTGCAGTATGTTTTCAATATTATCAGGTGAGGATGATTGTCTTATTGAGTCTACAACTTCTTTTTCTTCAATTTCATAACAATTTAGAAGATCTTCTTTATCTTTGTAAAAAAGCAATACTTTGTCTTTGTATATACAATAGTATAGTTTGTCAGTCACCATCTTTTCTGGTTTTATCTTTACTCCCTCAGGTTCGGCGGTAACAGGATAGTCCACAAGTGACTTGAGATTTTACAAGATATTAAGATGGTTGTATTAGATAATGTAATAAGTGATTTTTTGGTTGTAAAATTAGATGGAACAAAGAATCGTGTTTCATGTTGATTTTGACTATTTTTATGCCCAGTGTGAAGAGCTTCGCAATCCAGAGCTAAAAACAAAACCAGTTGTGGTTTGTGTTTTTTCGGACCGCGGTGGAGATAGTGGTGCAATAGCAACTGCAAACTATGTGGCAAGAAAATATGGCATCAAATCAGGCATGCCTATAAGATTTGCCAAGAAAAGGTTAGAGCAAGTACCAGAAGCAGTCTTTTTGCCAACTGATTTTGATTACTATGCTGACATATCAGAAAAGGCTATGGATGTGATAAGTAAATACGCAGACATTTTTGAGTATGTTGGAAAAGATGAAGCGTATCTTGATGTTTCAAAACGAACAGAAGGTAGTTTTGTAAACGCTGGTCATCTAGCTCAGCAGCTAAAAAACGCAGTACGAAATTCTACAAAGCTGTCATGTACTGTTGGAATATCAGTTAACAAGATTGTGGCAAAAATTGCAACTGATTTTAAAAAACCAGACGGCCTAACCATAGTTCCTTCAGACAGAGTAGAAGTGTTTTTGGATCCTCTGCCAATACGAACTATTCCTGGAATAGGCAAAAAAACAGAAGAAATATTTGCAGAGATGGGGCTTAAAACAATTTCAGATCTAAAAAAACTAGACGTCTTTACACTTAACAGTAAGTTTGGAAGAAAAATTGGAGCGTATATCTACAATGCTGCAAGGGGCATAGATGACGATCCAGTTTCACAAAGACAAGAAGCTACCCAATACAGCAGGATAACCACTCTAAAACAGGATTCAACAGACTATGATTTTTTGGCAAAAAATTTGGAGAGGCTGTGTGAGGATGTACATGACACTATACTAAAGGATAATGTGATTTTCAAGTCTGTTGGCATACAGTTTGTCCAGTCTGATCTTTCAAACAAGACCAAGTCCAGAATGCTAAAAAATTCTACTTCAAGTCTTGATGAACTAAAAAAGACTGCACTGCAGCTTCTCCATGAATCTTTAGAAGGCCAGAAGATGCCAGTGCGTAGAATTGGAGTTAAAGTCTCGGAGCTTTCCCAAGTTTCTGGTCAAGACAGCATTACTAGGTATTTTTAAGGCCCATACGAGATGCCAGTCTTTTGTGTTCTTCTGCTGTTATCCATTCTACATGTAGATAATCCAAAATTTTTTTGTCATTCATTCCAAGATGTCTTGCTTCTTTGACAGCCACCTCATATGCTTCAATTTCTGTTGGTCTATCAACGTACGAATATGATTTGTCATATAGATCAAGACCCTGTCTTTGTTGTTTTACATGAACAAGTTCATGAACTATATCAAGATACAAAATTTGAGTCTCTGATTTTTGCAGATGTTCAAGTCCTATCACTATAGATGCATCGTCACTTTTTACAAACATGTAATGATCTTTTTTTTCTACTATGACGCTTGTTTTTGAAAATACATCGTCAAGTTCTTTTTTTGTTTTAAAAATTTCCATAAGAATTGTAGCTTGTTTTAATCCGTCAAATATGTCACTAAGAGTGTAGGTTCCAGGTTTTATCTCTCTATTTATTTTGATCATGTTCTTTTTTGGCAATTTCCAGTCTTTTTATTCGTCGTGTTTCTACATATGTTACAATAAGTAAGAAAATAAAAAGCCAAGGCAGAAACATTATTTCGCCTGCTATTGAATGAAACTCTTCAAATTCTGCCACATTTGTAGATACCTTTAACGCAAAAATTGACAATGAAAATATTCTAATCATGTTGACGCTAATTGTCCCTACTATGCCTAATACGAAATATACTACCTTTCTTTTTGGTGGAATGTTCATCTTAAACAAGAAAGCCATCATAACAAGCGAGTAGATTATTATACTGTGCACTCCCGCCGAGGGCCAGAACACTTGCAATGCGAATGGGCCGTGATCACCTCTCAAAAACATAATGTTGTCTCGTGCACTTGCCATTCCCAAGTCTAAGGTAGTTATCAGCCATGCATTTGTCTGCACTAGATATGGCACTACATACTGTAACGGTCCTAGAGTATCATAGGGAAAGAAGGCGTCAAGCGATAAAATTACGGCGCTGCCTGCTATGAAGATGGGCCCAGCTGGAGATATTCTTACCCATTTTTTTCCAAACAATATACTCATAGCGGAAACAAGAAAGATGGCCAAGACGATAAAATCCCACATCCAAGTCCAAGAAAATATCAATTGGACATTGTAGTTTGGAGCTACTGAAACAATATAATCGCGTAATCCAAACTCTAGACTGACAAGATATGCTATCATGAGAGCTGCAAGTGGTACAACTGCAAGGAGTCTTTTTTTTGGTATGACAAGCTTTAGCCCAACAAGCTCTGCTACAATAAAAGCCAATGCGAAAAGGAACCCACCCCTTCCTTGATTCCAGCTCAGGCTAAACGAATCAGGAAAGGCAACAAGTGCAAATATGATTGGGCTTGCAATTAATAAAATTGCAAAAATTGTGCTTTTGTCTTGCATCATCTAACCAGCAATATGGGGCAAATAAAAACGTAGGAGCTAAAAATAGTCTGAGATCGGTTTTTGACTTCTTGCCTTTTGTAGATTGCTTTTTGCAAGCCACTCTTTTTTGTCTATACTAAGGCCTCTGCATGCAACATCAAGTCCTTCATCAAAGCTTGATACCAGATGCGGTTTTTGTTTCATTGCCATGCGTATTCCCTCACGCACCTGCCACACCCCCACAGGGACAGCATATTCCGGTCTTATCTCCCGTAGCACCATAGCTGCAGCCTGTACTTTATTTTTAAAAAGATATTCTGCCACACTAAGTCTTGCTGCAAAGTGTGCACCTGCAGTAGCCGGATAGTGATCAAGGCCTCTAGCATCTTCAAAATCAGAACCAAATCCGATGTTTCCTTGTTGATCGTACCATGCTTCTTGCATCTCAAACATCCATCTACTTGGGAAGACAATAACAGAAAAATAGTTTCCAATGTGATTGTAGGAGAATACTTGGTAGCTGTCAATTATATCAAATTCCATTATTTCCGATACTAGTGATTTAGATATGATATCATCGGTAGCAGTTATACTCCATCTGGTAGGAACAAGCTTTCTATTTTTGCCAAGCATTCCAATGCTAAAGCACTTTTGGATTCTGGTTATCTCTATGCCCTTGTTGTAAAGCTCCAAAACCGAGTTCTGGGCAAGCAAGTCTTTGTCATAGAAAATTTTCTGTATTGTTCTATCCGAAGTAGAATTGGAAAATTTTACTGTCTTTATCTCGCCGATTGGCCCAAACGGTGGGCTCTCACCATCAATTGATGTAACCGGAGTCGTGTTTTTTAAAAATTCAATATCAGAATCGATTGGTTTTGATGACATGGCTACTTCTTGCAAATTTTCAATGTATTTTCCCTGAGGATTTGAGACTGGGACATTTTGCACTCCTCTTACCAAACTTAATCTATAGTTTACAATTTCCTCAAGGCTTTTGCCAAGCCAGTGTTCTGGCAAATCAAGTATTGTAGTGTCTCCGTGCATTGGAGGCAACATGGGCCCTACCAAGACCTTTGGATAACCATAAGAGCCGACAAAAACAGAAGGCGGACTGGAACCACTTATGAAATTAGAAGAAAACAGGTTGGCATACCGTGACAGATATTCTTTCCAGTTTGATTCAATTGCCTTACGAATGTCTGCTGAGGTTCGCTTCATCATCATATGACATTAAAGTCTGGCTAATAATCTTGTACAATCAATCAGTGCTAACTTGAAGTGATAGTCAAGCTACATTCAAATCAGAATCTTTTCAGGCAAGCGAGATGGTCGGAAATAAATCAAGTGCTTGAAAACCAACAGCAAGCAAACCAAGAGAAGTTTTTTGGTACAGATCATGGATATGGATGCGTTCATCAGTTTTATAGTCACATTTTGTACAGATTTTCTGTGTTGCCTCATTGCATTCAGTGCAAAATAATTTGTCTATCATGTCCGCGCCACATTTCCTACATAACTCATCTGTCACTACATATTATTACGATCTCTTACTTGAAAAAGGCTTCTAAATCAGAGTTTTTTATAGATTAAAAGTTACATTCATGTACCATATTTGAAGAGAGATAGCAGATGGGGGACGCGGAGACCTTTGGTGTGGAAAAGGGATACGGTGAACAAGCTGTGCAATGGATGAATGAAGAATCTAAAAAGTTAGGTTTGAAGTTTGAGGCAAGGCTTTATGGTTATGAAATTGAAACAAAAAACTTTGGTCCTTTTGAGATGTTTTCATGGGTTGGTGAAACCAAGGCAACACGAAGTCTTATCGTAAAGGCAAGCAAACGATTCAAGATCAAAGTAATAGAAGGAGGTTACAAGGCAAAAGAAGTAATGCTAAAACTTGACAAAACAGATTATGCAATGGTTAGAAAAGGAGACAGAGTAATCGGTCATATCGAATTTTCCTCTTCAAGACTAACTGGTAGCAAATGGGTAGTAAAGTTAGAAGAAAGAAAATAATTCACATAACTATATTTTCTCGTATCATTAAGGCAGTCGTGTTCTTGCAAGCATGTGTGCAACGCGAAGTGGTTCTGGTATTGCCCCTTGCAGTGTAAATGTGTCTAAGAGACTTTTTGTCTCTGGTATAGTACAACCTTCTATTCTTATATACAAATCATGTCCTGTGTGAAGCCTAATCTTTGTTCTCTGACCCAGTTTATGATATTCTTCTATTTTGGATTGATATGAATCTGGAAAGTGATATTTTATTGCAGCCTCAATTCCCTTTGAATCATCATATGTTACACCAATGACTGGAATCCTTAGTGTGTCCCAAATTTTTTTGATGTCCACTATATTGTACATTGATATAATTAATCCGGAAATCATTACAAAGCTAATATCGTCACGCTTTAATTTTTGATGCATTTGCAATATGGAATCGGTAGCATCGTTTCCCTCTATTGTGGTCTGACCAAACACAAAACCATCTATGATAAAATCTCTTCTCATCACAATGCCTGCAAGAGTAGAGCTCTTCTCATCTTCTCTGAAACTTTCTGCTATAGCAAGCCCTCGTAGCCCCTTTTTTTCAATGTGAAGGTGATTCATGTTGTTTTCGCCTAGAAAATTTTCTATAAACCAAGCTTATCACAATAATAAAAATAGCTGTAATTGCAGACCAAGTTCCAAGTGCAATCATATCTGGAGTTGTCATTAGATTATTACACCGCTGCCCACTATACGTATAGTTTGTGACTCTGGTTTTAGCATGACACCGATATCATTCTTATTACCATAAAAGATTTTTGCATAGTAACATAACAAGAATTTAGAAAAAAGTATTTTTCACTTTTTCGTTTTTGTTCTTGAATCACATTTAGCCATTTGTATGTGTTTTTTTGGACATACTGGTTGATCATCGATATGTCCTTTTTACCACATCACCGATCTTACGTGTCTTTATAATTCTAATTTTCTGTTGAGAAAAGCAATTTTTGCAATAGCATCGTTATCGCTGTTAGTTA
>CAYZOW010000002.1:0-35979 GCA_964480245.1 uncultured Nitrosopumilaceae archaeon
ACAAAGATGTTTTGCTTGAGGCAAAAGATCATGTTGGTCCTGTCACATTACTGCGAGGAGAAAACACAGAGAATTATCTAGAGTTTGGAGCTGCCATCACACTACGATATTCTGATGCGCCAAAGGAAGCTGCAAGTATTGTAGTGACCCAGAAAAAGAACGCAAAGTCTGAAATTTCAACAATCCCAGCTAAAGAAGAAGCCTATCTCCAGTACAGAATTTAGCCGTACAAGCTAGTCTGTGAAATGGTCTTGACTAGTAAGACTTTTTGAGGGAGGGCACTGTATCATCTGTAGATGCAGACCCAAAAGGCTCCAACCTATCTAAAGGCAATTACGCTTAGAGACGGTAGCGATGTCCATTCCATAAAAGAGGATATCAAAAAGAACATGATCTTGGTTCTAAGAGTTACTCCACTTGCACAAAAAAATGTTGATGAGCTAAGAAAATGTGTTGAAGAGATCTATGCTATTGCCAAATCTACAGGAGCTGATATTGCAAGATTGGGTGAAGAAAGAATTATTGTTACTCCTCCAGGTGTAAAGATCTGGAGAGCAGAATACGATCTAAAGTAGTTTAATTGCTTCTTGAACGTGCGGACATGATGTCATAATTCTAAACATTCTATGAATTGACATTGAAAGATTTTCTGATTTCCTTCTTTCGCCGTGGTTTACAATAACTCTTCGCAGCTTTGGTCTAAGTTTGTGTATAAAAGACATCAGCTGGTTGTAATCACTGTGACCACTAAATCCATCAAGCTTTTCTGTTGCACAGTTTATGTTGATGACTTCGATCTTTCCTTCCTTTCCCATGATGGACACTTGCCGCGCTCCATCTAACACTCTTCTACCAATGGTTCCATTGACCTGATAAGAAACAAACAGTATCTTATTTTTCTGAACCGGTGCTATGGTTTTGAAATATTCTAGAACCGGTCCTCCTTCAAGCATTCCAGAAGTTGCAATTATGATGCATGGTCCTTCCCGCAGCGCTTCTTCTCTTCCATCAGAGTGTTCAATGTTTGTAAAATATTCCGAGTCAAACGGATTGTCATCAGTTTCCAAGATCTTTTGTCGTAGCTCACGGGCAAGATATTCAGGATATGCTTCATGGATCGATGTTGCTTCTGCGATCATTCCTTCCATAAATACAGGGCATTCTATTATTTGGCCTGATTTCATGTATAGATCCATTACCATCAATAATTCTTGGGCACGACCAACTGCTGGGATAGGAATTAGTACCTTACCACCATTTCGAAGGATCTCATTTACCGACTTTATAAAGGCAGATTCGACCTCTTCTCGTGTGGGCATTATATCCTCTTTTGCGCCATAGGTACTCTCTATTAGGAGGGTCTCTACTCTTGGATAGTTCCATGTTGCACTTTCAAGAAGCATGGTCTTTCCATACTTTAGGTCTCCTGTATAGACAAAGTTGTGATCGCCATTGCCTATGTGAAAGTGACAGGTAGCAGAACCAAGAATATGACCAGCATTAGAAAAGACAAGTTTGATGTCAGGAGAAATGTCTGTAACAGTTCCATATGGAAGAGTTATTGTTTGTTTCATAACCTGCTTGACATCCCTTTCTGAATACAATGGAACCCTTCCTTGTGCTGCGGCAACCTTGATTGCGTCAAGCTGAATTAAGTTCATCATTGGCAAGGTAGGTTCTGTGCAGTACACAGGTCCGTTGTAACCATATTTGAAAAGTGCGGGCAAAAATCCTGTGTGATCAAGATGTGCATGACTAATTACAACCCCATCAAGCTCATCTAGTGTTATGTTTATCCAATCAAGTCTTGGAAATGCTTCCATTGCTGTTTTGGCGCCGGGGTTTATACCACAGTCTATCAGAATTTTGCTTTCATGTGTTGTCAAAAGCATACAGGATCTACCTACCTGACTGAATCCGCCTAAAGTAATGAGAGAAACTTCAGTACTTTCAGAAAGCTTTGGTCTGAAAATTTTTTCGCCAACCTGCTTTAGATGTTTGCTTCTTTCTGAAGACGACATTTTTAGATTATAGTTTATGGTTTGTATGGTCTGTGACTGAATCGTAGTAGCTTTTCTTATGCGCATTCGCCAACCCATTTTTTCAATAAGATCTGCCATGTTGAATGCAGGGTTGTTGTATAAGAGCCATGGTCGTTTCACCTCAAGAGTCATCTCCCCTGTAGCAGTATCAAAGAATGTGCCATGAAGTTCTGCTTCTTTTGGTAGAACTTGGGTGAGTATCTGTCTTGATTCTTCTTCTGTTTTCCTGATAGATTCTTCTGTTCTTACAACGATTCTCTTTTTGATGACATTAACCATGTTTGAGATTATTTCGTTGTGTTCCATCAGGTATCTGGGCTTTTTTGTATAAATTGCAATTCGTGGACCCTCGTAGTCTATTTTAGTGACGTCAGCCTCTTTTGGAATACTTTGCAGTATGGTGCCCATTATGTTTGAGGCTGAGGATACTTCTCGTTGTTGTTGTTTCCTTTGCAACAAAATCACTAAAGTGTAATGATAGCTTTCTTCTGGTCTTTTGTTAGTAACCTGAATCCTTTATCATCTATTATTGCGACGTTAATTCCATCGCCTGTCCCAATGTTTCTTATTATTGCAGCCTTTACAGCTCGTAGAGCTATTACCTTGCCCTCGTCTACAGTGAGTCCATCACGGTACTCACTTTCTAAAAGACCGTATGCAACTGGAGAACCACTTCCTGTTGTCACAAATGTTTTTTTGTCAAGTGAACCAAACATGTCGATGTTGTATAGAGATGGTCCTAGGTTGTCATAACCACCCACAAGTATGTCTGCAATAAACGGATAGTATCTATTCTGGAAGAAAATCAGTGATGCAAGTCTTGCTATAGACTTTATAGGAAGATATTCCTGCTTTTCTATCCTGTGTATGTTGGAATGATATCTCAACATGTCAGTAACGTTCTGCGCATCCGCAACACCACCTGCAATGGTCATGCCTGCGTGTTTGTCGATCTTTTGAATCTTCATTGTGTTATTGTTTGCTATAAAATAGCCTGCACTTGCTCTCATGTCTGCACACAATACTACACCGTCAGTACAGGTAATTCCTACCGTAGTGGTTCCATGTAATGTGTGTTGTTCAACATAGTTAGACAAATAACATTCTCCTTAACTAAAGATGCTTTGGATAGATAACACCCTTTTAAATAACTTTGCGTTGTCAAACGGGAGATTGATAAATAATGAGATTTCATCAAAAACCCATGTCATCCCACACAATGGAGCTACCAAGGCAAATAGTCATTGGCGAAAAAAACATTGGTAAAGTTGGAAGTTTTATAGCTAATCTTGCTAATCCAAAGAAAGTTTCATTAGTTTCTGGAGATCGAGTAAGAAAAATAACATACGAAAAAGTTGAGAGATCTCTTACAGACTCGAAAATAAAGAACGTCTGGCACATTAGTACAAGTAATGATATAAAATCTGCAAAAAAAACTCAACATGACATAAGGAAAGATAATAGCGATCTCATAATAGGAATTGGTGGCGGAAGATCTGTAGACATTGCAAAGATGGTTGCGTTTAATTTAAAAAAACCATTTGTTAGTATTCCAACTTCTGCATCACATGATGGGATTGCAAGTCCCTTTGTTTCCTTGCGTAGAGACAAACCATACTCTATAATTGCAACAGCGCCTCTTGGAGTCTTTGTTGATATTGAGATCTTAAAGAAAGCACCACGAAAACTTCTTGCTAGTGGATGTGGTGATTTAATGGCAAAAGTAACTGCAGTTAGAGATTGGGAGCTTGCAAGAGATAATGTTGGAGAATATTTTGGAATGTATGCTGCAAACCTTGCTTCGATGAGTGCAAAGATAGTAATTGAAAACTCAAAGAATTTCAAAAAAAAGCCTGATGTTAGAATGATAGTTGAAGCCTTGATTAGTGCAGGAGTTGCTGCTTGTATTGCAGGGAGTAGTAGACCATGTTCAGGAGCAGAACATCTCTTTTCTCATGCACTTGATTATTTAGAACCTGGTGTGGGACTGCATGGAGAAAAATGCGGGATAGGTTCTATCTTAATTGCTAAACTGCAGGGCCAAGATTGGAAAAAGATAGTTACTATGCTAAAAAATGTAGGAGCCCCAACTACTGCAAAACAGATTGGTTTGAAACCAAAAATTTTGGCAAAGGCCTTGTTGATAGCTCCATCACTCAGACCAGAGAGATATACAATTCTAAATCAGGTAAAGATGACTGAGGAAAAGGCTATTGCACTTGCAAAAAGTACTGGCGTTTTGTAGATTAAGCAGCCTTTGGCTCGGCGGCTTTTGGCTCAGCTACTTTTGATTCTGCCGGCTTTTCTTGAGGCATTTCAGCCTTGGGGTTCTTGTAGCCTTCAATAAAGTTTATTTTTTCCAGTTTATTTACAAACTTGAAAATATCATTTACGATTGCACGCTTTATTATCTGCAGTCCTTCTGCAAGAAATGTCTCTTCAGGCATGGTAATGTCAAGTTGCATTTCATTTATCTTGAATTGAAGTTTAGACTCATCAACTGGTAGGCGTCTCTTTAACAGTCCCATAATTTTTTCCTCATCAGTATTTAGGGATTTTACTACATTCACATCATAAAGAATGGTCTTTCCAGCAAATCTATGATTAAAATCAACTTGTACTCTGCCAGAACCGATAAACCTGACAATTCCAGTTCTTTCATCTATCTCTATTGCGTCTCCAACTGAAATTTTTTCTGCATCGTCACCAAGCTTACGAAGTGGAATCATACGAACCTTGCCAGGATCGCGTACCCCAAAACCCTTCTCTGGAGATACTTCTACTGTAAGCTTGTCACCAACACTCGTGTTAAGCAGTGCATCATCTAACCCCTTGAGAACCCATGACTCTCCTACTGAGACAAGTCTTGGTTGATATCTTGCATTAGCATCATAAAGTGAACTTGGTTTTGCATCAACCTCTCTTGTAGTTTCAAAAACTTCGCCAGTATCTTTTACCTTTGCAGTATAATCCACTAAAACTAACGTGCCTTTTTGGAAAGTCATCGTGATCGATGCTCAGAGTTCCTTATATTAAGTTAACATGTGTTTAGAGTGCTTTTAGTTTTTCTTCAGCTACTTTGAGTGCTTCTGGGTTTGTCTTGTATCCCATCATGTCAAGAGTTGAAGAAATTGCAGAAATGGTTCTCATGACGTGATATCTATGAACTTCGCCCATGCATCCAATTCTGAACACTTTGCCTTTTAGCTCACCAAAACCTCCCGCAACAAGTACACGGAATTTTTCTGAAAGGGTTGTTCGAAATGTTTTGTCTTCAAGTCCTTGTAGATAGTTTAGTGCAATTACAACAGTGGATCTGGCATCTTCTTTTGCAAATGGAGTAAGACCCATTGCACTAAGACCAGAATAGAATGCGTCTGAACATATTCTGTGTCGCTTTATTCTTGCCTCCATTCCCTCTTCTAGTATTATATCAAGTGCTTCCCGGAATGCGAACAGTAAAGGAAGTGCAGGAGTAAATGGAGTTTCTTTAGTATCATCATAGTACTTGAAGTATCTTGCCAAGTTAAAGTAGAAAGTGGGAGGTGGATTAGCAATCATGAATTTTTTCGCTCGTGGACTTATAGAGATAGGTGAGATTCCAGGTGGCGCTGCCATAGCTTTTTGGCCTGCAGCAATGCATACATCAATTCCCCACTTGTCTACAGGAAGTTCTTCGCCTCCAAGAATTGAGACTGCATCCACTACATAATAGGCGTCATTTCTTGAGGTAAGCTTTGAGATTTTGTCTAGATACTTGACCTGTGTTCCAGTAGATGTCTCGTTATACACCACATAGAAAGCTTTGACATCCTTATTGTTATCAAAGGCCTCTTTTACCTTTTCAAAACTTGCGTTTTCCCCAAAAGGAGTTGTAAGTCGTATGACATTTGCTCCCTGCCATTCTAACATTGTTGCAAGTCTGCTACTAAATTCACCGTTTACTGGAATTATCACTTTGTCACCCTTTTTTATCAGGTTTACAACTGATGCTTCTACTGCGCCAGTTCCAGATGCCGTAAGTACAATTATATCATTTGAAGTCTGAAAGACTTTCTGAGTTTTTTCTATAACATCAGTGTATAATTTAACAAAATCTTTGCTTCTGTGGTTTATCGTAGGAGTAAACATTGCACGTGTAACTCTTTCGGGAACGTTCGTGGGTCCCGGCAACATAACCAAATATTCCAAATAAATTCTCCAATCTTTACGGTCAGTAGCCGTTATTTATAATTAAAGAATTTTTGAAAGTCGCCTTTCTGCATCTATTTTTAATAATAGATTTTTTGTTCCTTCGGATACGAGTTCTTTCCAGTTTTTTCTGGTTGCAATCATCTCACGTATGTTTGTTCCAGAAAACTTTTCTCGTTCTTTTAGAGGTACTTTCATGGTTTTAATTCCACGTTTTTGATAAAGTATAAGTGTAAAGTCATCATTTGAAAATACAATATCGTATTTTGAAACAATGGAATCTATGTGATATGTCCACTTTTCATGATCATCTATGTCTGGAACATAGTAAATTTGAATTCTTTTCAGCATCACACTTTCAAGAGAAGAAAGTATCATTTCTTTTCTCTCATCAGCAGAAAAGGGATTTCGCTTTTCATTGCTTTTGTTAGAGCTTCCTATGCATATCCAAAGATTCTCAACCTGTGAGAGTCCAAATCTCACTGCTTCAAGATGCCCCAGATGAAAAGGCTGAAATCTTCCGATAAAAAGACCGTTCATAATTAAAATTTGTTTAATTCTTTAAAAGATTATCATTAGACTGACGATAAGAAACTCTAATTATGGAAGACTAGATTCAAACACCCGCATCTAGCATTGCAGCCATGAGCAACACAGCTATAGAAATAAAGACAATAATTCTGCCAAGTACAATTATTTGTGAGCGAAGCTTTTGAACGGAGTCCTGAGACATTTCTTTTGATTCAATTTTCTTCTCTATTTCTGGTCTGATTATTCTGATGTGAGCTACAAAGACTGCGATCAAAGCTATTACAAGAATTATTTTTATTGCAAGTATTATTCCATAATTTGTTGAAAAAAGTTCTTGCCTAGTGAGAATGTTATACGAGTTGTAAAGACCTGTGGCAATTAAAATGCCCAAAGATGGTACAGCAATCTTGTTGAATTTTCTTCCCACTCGTATCATTATTGTTAGTCTTTCTTCTGCAGACTCTGAGAATGTCTTCAAAAGTGGTGCAAAGACAACTCCAAGGAAAAGTGATCCGCCAACCCAGATAGATGCAGAAATAAGGTGAATCCAAGTTATTAGTGCCTCAATAATTGGCATCGTCGATCTATCAATTGTTATGGATATTATCTATTCGCATTCGAGAAGGGTTTTTTAGTTGTATAAAACCCGTAGCTGTTGAATTGGCGAGCCGAGGGAGAATTGTGATTGCTGCTGCCTTTGGAGCACTAGGTCTTGGATTTTTTGGATTCTATTACTACGCGAATTTGGACATCCCTGAGCTTGAAAAGATACAGCTGGAGATGGTTGCTGTGAAGGTACTTGACGTAAACAGTATAGACAATCGTGCTAATCTTGAAATAAGTTTCCTTGTGACAAATTCGGGCAAGAAGACAGTAACTATATCTAACATTAATTATGAGTTGTTCACAAATGGTAAGTCTATTGGAAATGGTGCATACAGTACTGAAGATATAGCTCTACCTGGGAGAGCACTAATTTATCCTAGTCAATCAATACCACTTACTAGCACCTTTAACTTTGTATATACAGATAATGTTACTGACGAATATCTTGCCATTACGAATGGAGAGCAAGTAAGCTACATTGCAAATGGTTCTTTTACCGTACAATCAGCTTGGACCACCATAGATAAGAATTTTGAATCTACTTTAGCTAGTTAAGCCCCAACTTGTTTTATTTAGTGGCTTTATCTTAACAAAGGGAGCTTCACCTTCTTCCCAAGGCATTTCTCTAACCCAAGCGAATTTTTTGTGAAAGATCTCGTATAATTTTTTGAATTCTATGCCTCTTTCGATAAATTCCGCGGTACCCCGTATAATTACTGCTTTGTGTTTTCCTGCAGAGTAAATGTCAACAGTAACTGCAACCTTATTGTTTTTTTTCATGTTAGTATATTTTCTTGTATCATAGTCTGTTGCAATATAGAAATATCCATCATCAAAATAGTATGTGACAGGTGTTACATGTGGTATGTCATTATACGAGGTTGCTATTCTGCATGCTTCATTATTCTTCAAGAAATCTATTTCCTTTGAAGTGAGCTTGATCACATCTCTCATTTACATATGCATATAATAAAATAGATGGGCCGAGAGAGATTTGAACTCTCGACCACCGCCGTGTCAGGGCGGTATCCTAACCAACTAGACTATCGGCCCGATAAAATACGACTCTTCTTGGAGGCGTTATTAACCTTTAATTTGAGAAAACAAGAATAATATGCATTGTTTTTGATGAGTACCCCATGAATGGTGATTTCTCAGAGGACGAAAAAAATGGCTTCTATAAAGCAGTTTTTTCTAGACGTGATGTGAGATCTCATTTCACATCAGAGCCAATAGATGACAAAATTTTGTCCAAAGTCTTGAATGCTGCCCATCATGCACCTTCTGTTGGTTTTTCTCAACCGTGGAATTTTATCCTTATAAAAGATATGGAAACAAGAAAAAAGATCAAAGATTCTTTTGATGGTGAAAGAAAACATTCCTCAAATCTAGTTGATGAACCCAAGAGATCAAAATATCTATCTTTGAAACTAGAAGGAATCTTGGATTCTGCAGTAAACATCTGCGTGACATATGATCCTTCAAAGTTTGGTCCCTTTGTAATAGGAAGAACCAGTATTCCTGAAACGGGAATTTACAGTGTTTGTTGTGCTATACAAAACCTTTGGCTTGCCGCAAGAACAGAGGGTATTGGATTAGGTTGGGTTAGTATTCTTTCTAATGATGACCTTAAGAAAATTCTTGGTATCCCAGAACACATTATTCCCATCGCGTACTTGTGTCTTGGTCATGTCTCAGAGTTTGCACAAAAACCAGATCTTGAGACTGTAGGGTGGCTTCCAAGGCTTGATTTGAAGGATGTTGTATATTATGAAAAATGGAATAAGGTGGATGACCCAAGCTGGCGTCAGATTCACCAGATGATAGTATCGAATTTTGATTACGCTTAAATGGTTACTAGTTTTGACTTTTTCTGGGCTCGTGGCGCAGAGTCTAAACGACGCGCAACATGGATAGCGCGGTAGCCTCCTAAGTTACAGGTCGAGGGATCGAAGCCCTCCGAGCCCGCCTTAATTAGTTGATTAAAAATAGACGTCTTTACATATTACAGAGATTTTCTTTTATACTTTTGATTCTACTGATATCATATGTGTAACGAAATAGAATATGCAGTGATAGAAGAATATCTAACAAAACTAAGACAAAAAGAAAAAGAGAAAGAGTCCGAAAAACCAATTCCTGTCGAAGCTGTTGCATAATACGATCAATGCAAAATACGCCCAAGCAATAATCGTAGATATTATAACTCAATCATGATTGTTCTAGATTTATTTCAAGTTATAGATCTGAATAATTTCTGATTATTTGGTTTAAATATGATATGAATCGATTACAGTCACAATGAAAGTTGTTGTGATCTCTGGTAGCCCCCGTAGGGGTGCTAATACTAAGATCATGATGGAATATTTGTACAACTATGCTAAGACAAAAAACGTGGACACAAAGTTCATTGATTTATCAATAGGAAGGGTAGAGTGTTTTCGTGGACCTGGAGAAAACTACAACGAAAGCACCAAACAAGCCACAAAAGATGTTACTGAGGCAGATGTCTGGTTTGTTGGCTCACCTATTTACAATTCGCTATTAAGCTCAGCTTTAAAAAATCTTTTCGAATATATCAATTACAAGGAGACTGCAGGCAAAACTGCCGGAATTGCAATTTTATCATCAGGTGGTATCAGCTTTACGAATGTCCACTATATGATCACGGGGCTAATGTCGTACTTCAAGGTAGTAACAAATCCTAAGGCAGTTCACGTAACTGCAGATCAGATAAAAAATGGCAAGATATCTGATGAAAGTGCAATGACTAGACTTCGTGAGCTTGTTGATGAAACCCTAAAGCTTGCTTCCTATACTACGCTTGCGTGAGGCGTGGCATAAACTGTTTTGAAGATTTTAACAGTATAATCTCCTTGAAAGATATTGATCACTTGATCACCGTCCACATTTCTAACTCTAAATCGGTATTCATAAGAACCATCTTCGTTGACATCAGTTTGTGCAAAGTGTACTGGCTTGCCATCTTTGTATATCTGAATTATGACAGGATATCCTTCTACAGGATTTACTACTTTTCCCTCAACAAAACCCCACGGAAGATTGTTATCTGTTGGGATATGCATTTGTATGGTTTTCTTTTCCAATACAATTGATTGATCATCTGCGATAAGCTTATGATCCAAGTTAAATTCCTCTGATACAGATGATGTAGGATTAGGAAACATCATAAGTAACACAGTAAGTGCCGCAAGCCCTAGACCCATAATAGATTTCACACGACTTCTCCTGAAAAAGTTACATATTAAGCTGACGTATTACTTGTCCATATCAATTGATAACGAAAGATAAACTAAATGATGGTTGTCGTTGTAGTTGCCATTTTGGTGGGGCAGTAAGTTGTCCTGGGTGCAAACAAAACCATGAAGAGTCTTGTGAACACTGCAAGTAGGTTATTTTTTCCTGGTTTTACGTTTTGAGTTTTTCTTAGTTATTAGCATTTTTAGATTAGCAAGCTCAGCCTTAAGAGATTCTATTTGCATAAGAGTTTTGAGATTGTCAATCTCAGCCTTTAGGTTCTCTATCTGTGTCCTTAATTTTTACTCTGTCTCGCAGTTCCTCAAGTTCTGCCATAAGCTGAATTCTTGCTTAACGCAGTTCGTCAGAGCTTATAGGTAGAGTTTACAAGTGATGATTAGAAAGTTCAGTTAGTTTTTTTTTACTTCGTGACCAGAATCATGTTTGTGCATATAATCAGCGCTTTTTTGTGCAAGCCAACATATAACAACCAGAAACCATGCCGCTGTAATGAACACTATCATGGTAAAGTGCAGTGTCTCAGGAAGGACAAAATACAATCCTGAAAGAATTGCAGCAAGTGCACCAACTGTAATTGTAGGAATGTGTCCCATATTTCAACTCAAAATTTGCTTAGATATAATAGTAATGAAAATTATTACATATGGGAGACCAAATTATAAAAAGAAAAGATTTTGCTAGGCAGTAGAGTTTCCGTTATCTTTATTACCAAAATATCCAGGTCTTGGAACCTCGGATTTCAAAATCTGAATTTTTTGTAAAAGTTCATTTCGTAAATCTCGCGCGACTCTCCTTACAGTAGGTCTTGGAACACCAAGCTCCTCAACTACTTTACTATAGATATCTTGTTTATCTGTAAACCCCTTATCAAGCAGCGCGTTGATTGCCTCTTTGATATTTGTGCTTTGGGTAGAGCGACTCACGATTTTTATTTTTCAGATCTTCTATATAAGACTGTTACTATATTTTTAGGGAATTACACAGTATTTAAAAATCAAAAAAATATTTCGACTAGTCTAAAGTTTATTCTGTCTATCAGATAAAAGACGTGTTCTAAAAGATCCTATTGTATGCCTGTAGTACTAAAGGCGCTATATTATATACAGTAAAAGCTTATTGAATACAAAAGTCTTTTAGATTTTTTGGATTGAATTTTTAAGATTATTAGATTGTTTGGTACAATTTCTACAGGTTTTTCAATGGTTAGAAATCATAAATGACTCTTTCAAGAAGAGCAAGACTCTTATGATTAAATCAAGTAGCTGCGAAGAATGCCCAAGGCCGTACTTGAGACTAATTTTGGCAGGATTGTCTTTGAGCTTTTGCCAAACCTAGCTCCAGAAACGGTAAGAAATTTTGTAAAGCTTGCACAGAACTCATTTTATGATGGAGTTTTATTTCATCGTGTAATTCCAGGATTTATGATTCAGGGGGGAGATCCCAATACCAAAAAACCAGATAAGAGTAAATGGGGCGTGGGTGGTCCTGGTCATACTATAAAAGCTGAGTTTAATTCCAAATCACATCTTCGTGGCATAGTTTCCATGGCACGTGCAATGGATCCAAACAGTGCAGGTTCACAATTTTTCATAGTTACTACTGATAGTACTTTTCTAGACAGACAATATACAGCCTTTGGTCAAGTGATAGAGGGAATGGATATAGCAGACAAAATTGTAAACTTGCCACGAGATAAAAATGACTGTCCACATCAAGAAGCAAAAATGATTCATGTGACAATAACCGACTAGGTGACTTTGATTGCACAAATTACTTACGATTGTAATTGTATCTGGTATGCTTTTGTCTATGTCACAAACCTTTGCACAAGAAATAACTCTTGGAGCTATACCAGAACAAACAGTTGAGATCAGAATAGATGAGGAGGGAATAGCTCATGTGGTACATGAAGTAAAAGGAAGTACAAAAACTCTACAGATTGATGCCTATGAAGGCAATATGACTAACCTTTTAGTAACAGACAAAAGCGGTAACGAGGTACAATACCTGACTTTAGAAAAATATCCCATATCTGTAGTATTACCTCCTTCAGGTAATGACATGATTTTCATCAAATATGATCTGACGGATGTCTTAATTTCAAAAGATGGTGTCTGGACATGGGAATTTAATGCTCCAGGAATTACAAACATGTACTTCCCAAAGGGCGTTGATATGATATGGGTTAATGATAGACCTGTGTATATTGGAGAAAAGGGAATACGACAACATGGCGGTAAAATGACTCTGGAATATGTTATTGATGAACCTGTGGTTTTGAAAGAAGTAGAGTGGGAAGAGAAGAAATTCACAGTAGCAATTAGAACTCTTACATATGTAGAACAGTTTGAGTTCAGCCAACCTACAAAAAGTATAACATTTGATGTTGCTAAAGGAAGTCCGCTAGTTACTGTAATTATTCCACTAGAACTCTTGTGGGAACCTTATGATGTATATCTAAATAGTAATAAAACTCTCAACAGGGAATTTTATAATAATGGAACCCATGTCTGGCTTGGATTCAGACCAGATACATCTGGGACAATGCATGTTGTAGGCACAACAGTGGTTCCCGAGTTCCCTCTATTTGTTCCACTTGTGATAGGAATTTCCGCAGTTATTTTTCTACAGTTCAGAAAAAAATTCAATTTCCACTAGATTATTAGTATGTTATTTTAACACGTTTTGTGTTGTGTGGTTGCCATTGTATAAAGTGTGGAAGTGTAGATCTGGAATCCAATCGTATAGGAAAAATAGAAAGTGATGGGTATTTTGATATGCATCATACTTGCAAAAAATGTAATGCGCATTTTGATCACCTGGAAGGTGATGTGTTTGATTCCTGTAAGATTTGTGGTTATGACTCGGCTTAAACTGTAATTTTTGGTGTAGAATAATAGCTACGCTTTTCTTGTGAGTCTTTTTGTATCTCTCGGTAAAAGGCCATATTTGCTAGTACTTTTGAGACATCTAGAGGTCTTGCTGCCCAGCCATATTCATAAAGCTGTGCTACAACTTCTGAAACCATTCGTGGTTGTTCAAAAAAAGAATCTCGTACAAGTATGTGTATTTTACTTTTGATCTGACTTTCATGTATTGAGATTGGTTGGCTAAATTCAGGCTCATGAATTTCGGCATCTTCAAGCGAGTTTAGGTAATTCGTATTGGGTTCATAGGTTTGGTCGTAGGCACGAGTATCTTCTGCTTTATTGTCTTGTATGAACCTAGATAGGTTACCTATAACCTCGTCTACGCTGTAATTATCTACGTAAAAGTCCTTAGACTCTACCTCGATCTCGTTTGGACCGAATTTTAGTCTGATTTTGGCCATTTCATATATCGGTTTGTATATTTTCATTTATTCTACTAGCTCTAAGCTACTTAGAAAATTGATCAAAACTTTTACACATAGAATTTGGTTTTTTTTCCTGAATGGACTAAAAAGGGATTCATTAATCTAAATGTCATGCGCAGGAAACCCAAAATAGCAATTATAATAGTAGGAATTATTGGAGCGTTTGTTTTTTCCCAATATGCTGCCGCAATGCAGCTTAATGTATCTATGAGAAATAGCGAAATAGTTGAAAGAACGGATGCAGGTACACTTTACCAAATAAACCTAGAATTTGAAAATCCATCACTTATGATTCTAAATGTAGGAAAAACGGACTTTTTAATATCTGCTGAAGGTGAGAATCTTGGTGCGGGGATATTAGATCCAACTATAATACCTCCGATGGATAAGATCGTGGTAGAAACACCATTTCTTGCAGACAATGCAGTTCTTGATAAATATGAAAAAAGTGATAATACACCATCACTAAAACTTGCTGGAATAAGTAGATACAATTTATGGTTCACTTCACTTGATATTCCGTTTACGTATTATCCAACACAAGAAGAAGCCAGAGAATTTATACACGGTAAATAAAACCAGCAAAACATGCTGACTATTTTTGGCTCAGTAGCTCTAGATACTATAAGAACACCTACAAGGGTTTTAAAAAATGTACTTGGTGGTGCTGCTACTTTTGCAGCAATTTCAGCAAGTTACTTTGTAAAACCTAGGATGATAGCTGTAATAGGTCACGACTTTCCACAAAGTTATTACAACATTTTAAACAAGTTTATTGATTTAAAGGGACTTGTTCGCGAAAATGGAAAGACTTTCAGATATGATGGAAGTTACGATGAGACGCTTAGTCATAGAACAACAAACAAAACACAACTTAATGTTCTTGCTAACTTTAGACCAATAGTTCCAGAAGAATACAAAAAATCTGAGTTTGTTTATCTTGCAAATAATGATCCTGTACAGAACACCAAAATCATAGATGAGTTTGATGGGATCAAATTTTCCATGTGTGATACAATTGATTTTTGGATCTCGACAAAAAGAAGTGATGTCATAAAAATGATACGAAGGGTGGACTCGGTTGTGATAAATGATGAAGAGGCAAAGCTTCTGACCAAGACTCAGAACTTGATAAAATGTGCTAAAAAAATAATGGGGTGGGGTACAAAATATGTAATCATAAAGAAAGGCGAGCATGGATCACTTCTTTTCTATGAAGATGTAGTTTTTCCTTCACCCGCATTTTCTATGGAAAATATTGTGGATCCAACAGGCGCAGGAGACTCCTTTGCTGGAGGTATGATTGGCTATCTAGCACATAAGAACAGTACAAAGATCTCAACCATTCGAGAGGCTGCTGTATATGGAAACATAATGGGATCCTTTGCCGTAGAAAAGCATGGAATAGATGGTATAACTAAACTGAAAAAATTCGAGATTAAAAAAAGATTTAGCCAATACAAGAATATGGTTCGCTTCTAACAAAGGTTATAGATATCAACCCAAAATCAAACCCATGGAAGACAAACTGGAATCTGTCTTCAAGATGCAAAAGAGTCTTGAAAGAATGATGAATCTTGATAGATATCCAAAAGATGTGGAAGGAAAAATATCTGCTCTTTGTACTGCAATAATACATGAAGCTGTAGAACTGCAACGTACAACAAACTGGAAATGGTGGAAAAAACCACTTCCCTTTGATAAGGATGCTGCACGAGAGGAGCTAATTGACATATGGCATTTTGTTATTCAAGCATCACTTGAATTGAATATGACTCCTGATGATATTTTAAAAGAATATCAAAAGAAAAATCAGGTTAATCAAGAAAGACAGAAAAATGGTTACTAGATTTGTATTATAGAATCAAGTGAGAGTTTGATTTGTGATATACTAGTTTCACCTATTTTGTTGATGAGTTTCACTTGTCTCTGAAACTCATCAATTTGGGATTGTGTTAGTGTTAATACTGGATCGGGGCTAGATGAACCAATTATTCTTCCATCATTGTCTGCTCCATTTTTATATAGATTAAGAAGTGAATGACCTGGTTTATGGCCCGAAGTATCTTTTCCACAGATGAAAATAGTCTTTATGTTTTTGTTTGATATCACGTATTTAACTAACGAATCAATTCCTTTGTTTTCAGAAAGGAGTCTTCCCACAACAGCAATTTTTGACATAAGACTAGAATCTGCAATCTCTTTTAGTAGTTTCATACTAGAGAGAGTGCATACAGCAATTGAAGAATTAGGATTTCCAAAAAATACTTCTTCATCGATTGGAAAAAGTACCTTACATATTTCGCCAGCAATATTTTCTAAGTTCATCCTTTAACAACCTGTTTTACTATCTGCGCTATTTGGTATAGGTTTTGTTTCCTTACAAGTGGGTGTACTGGTAAGCTAAGAACATGTGAAGCTGCCCATTCGGTGACAGACAGTCTTGATATGTTATTATAAAATGGTGTTTTGTGTACAGGAATTGGATAGTACACTGTAGCACCTATTCCCTTTGAATGAAGTTTTTTCATTATTTTGTTTCTATCTTTAGGAGCTATTGTGTAAAGATACCAGTTGACCTTTTCCCCTTTTCTTTCATGAGGAATTGAAATGTCCAAATCTGATAAAAGCTCACTTAGAATTTTAGCGTTTTTTCGTCTTTGATTTAGGAATTTAGTTAGCTTTTTCATCTGTATTTTTGCTATTGCTGCATTAATTTCAGGTAGTCTCAAGTTCAAACCAAGAAGTCTAGTATCATATCCATGTAGCATGCCATGATTTCTTATCTTACGAAGCTTCTCAAATATCTTTTTATCATTTGTAACAATAGCGCCGCCTTCACCAGATGTTACCACCTTTGTGGCATACATGCTAAAGCAACCAAGTTTAGAAAAAGTTCCAGAGTGTTTTCCTTTGTAGGTAGAGCCAAGAGACTGTGCTGAATCTTCAATTATTTCCAGATTGTGTTTGTTAGCAATCTCAGAAATTTCATCCATGTAAGCCATATTACCATACAGATGTACTGGAATTATTACCTTGGATTTTCTTGTAATTTTTTTTCTAAGATCATTAGGATCTATAGTATAGTTTTGTTTTAGAATATCAACAAAAACTGGTTTTGCGCCAACTGATACTATTGCATTGGCAGTTGCAACAAAAGTAAATGATGGAAGAAGTACTTCGTCTCCTTTTTTAAGATCAAGTGTATAAAGTGCTGCTTGTAATGCAGCAGTACCAGAGTTTACCGCCACTGCATATCTTGATTTAACAAATGAAGAAAGAAGTTTCTCGAATTCTTGAACGCGCCTACCGCCGGCGTTTGCAGCTGAAGTAAGTGATTTTTCTAAAAGAACTGACCGGACTTCGTCTATTTCCTCCTTGCCAATAAGTGGAATATTTATTGGAATTTTCAAGTATCAGTTGATGATTATAAATACTCTAATAAACCTCTTTAATTTCACCAAAACCAATTTTTATATTTTAGTGGTTATGAATCAAAATTAAATGAAAGTCCACTTACAGGAACATGAAACTGGATATAAGATATTTTTGTGTATTTTCTACGCCTGCGCCATCATAATGGCATCCATAACTGCATTTGGAATCTATGCAATGCTTGAAGAATGGTCAGAGAAGGGAACATATGTTTTAGGAGAAGTGTTGGTAAAAACCGAATTTCCTTACAAACACTTTGCCAAGCTGACAACATGGCTATTCTTCTCTTCTGTAATAGGATGGTACTGTGTAACAAGGATTGGATGGAAGAAAACTACCCGTCTTTCTTCTTGGAAGATGTCATTAACCCAGCTAATGCTTGTCGGATTTGCTGCAATTTGCTTCTATGAATTAATGTATAATTTCACAGTACTTAATGCACAGATTACTGCAGGCATTGTAGATGGTAAAGTCCCTGATATAGATTCGCTCACAATTGCATATCCAGATCCTACAAGACCCTGGAATTTGGTTTTTGCAACAAAGATGTTTCTTGCTGCAGTAATCATAAGTTCACATGCACTCTATCTTAGTACAAGACCCAGAAAACAAGAACACGAATTTAATGCGTAACTTTATAGGCTTACAAAGGAAAATCTGATTCGAGTTGGATGTTACAGAAAAAATTGCTCTTATCACAAAAGATCCTACTGAAGAAGTGGTCACAAGTGAAGAGCTTACAAATCTTTTCAATACAAATGCGCACCCAAAACACTACATAGGACTAGAAATTTCTGGTTTTTTGCATCTTGGGAGTCTTATACTTACCTGCTTTAAGATCAATGATTTCATCAAAGCTGGTGTACACTGTACTGTTTTTTTGGCAGATTGGCACACTTTTATCAATGATAAGCTAGGAGGCAATTTGGAAACAATAAAGAAAGTTTCTGAATATTATGCCAGCGCATTTAAGTTTCTCTGCCCTGGCATAGAAATACTACAAGGCTCAAAACTATACGAATCAAGAAGAGAATATTGGACTGAGTTAATACAGTTTGCAAAGCACATGTCCTTACCACGTGCAATGAGAACACTAACAATCATGGGAAGATCTGAAAAGGACAAGCTTGACTTGGCTCAGATGCTTTATGCACCAATGCAGGCAGTAGACATTCACACTATGGATCTTGACATAGTTCATGCCGGAATGGATCAGAGAAAGATACACATGCTTATCAGAGAAGTTTTTCCAAAAATGAAATGGAAGGTGCCAGTAGCCATACATCATCATCTTCTTCCTGGGTTATCAGAACCAGAACTTACTTCTGATGAGGATTCTAAAATTTCAAGCAAGATGAGCAAAACAAAACCTAGCTCTGGCATATTTATTCATGACACTGATGAGGAGATACAATCCAAGATCAAAAAGGCTTGGTGTCCAGAAGGGATTGTAGAAAACAATCCATTACTTGAGATTTCCAAATATGTGATTTTTCATGAATTTAAGGAGGTTTTGGTTGAGAGGTCTCCAAAGTTTGGTGGAAGTGTTTCATACACTAGTTATTCACAGCTAGAATCAGATTTTGCACAAAAAAAACTACATCCTTCAGATCTCAAGAAGACAGTTGAAACATATCTAACTAAGATAATTTTGCCTATAAGAAAAAGTATTATCTTAAAAGATGAAATTTTAGAAGCAATAAAGGGATCTAGTTAAGCTGAGGTCGTACTTTTTTTGAAAATAATGAAAGCATTTCAAGTGAATTTGAAAGTCCTATAAAGTTTACAATAAAGTAACGAATACCAATGTCTACATATTTTTTTAGATATTCAACTACATCATCTGGAGTCCCAAGTGCAATGCTATCTTTAGAACGTGTAACAAACTCTGTTATTGATTCGTTCTTCTTTTTCAGTCCAGCTACAATATGTTTTACATCATCATTATCTTTTCCCACAAGCATACGTAATAAGACAGAATTTTCAATCTCATCAAAATCGCGTTTAATTTTTTTGCAACTATTTTGCAGTGTTTCTATCTTGGTTTGTAGAATTTCAGGTGTTCCAAATGGATGATTATATCGTGTAGCGTGTTTTGCTACTACCGATATTAACTTCTGGCCAGCGCCGCCAACCATTATGGGTGGATGTGGTTTTTGTATAGGTTTTGGGCTACAAATAGCGTTTTTTATAAAATAATGCCTTCCCTTAAAACTTGATTTTTCTTTTTGCCACATTTTTTTTATTATGGTAATAGATTCATCAAGTTGCTCAATTCTTGTCGAAGCATCATCAAAACGGTAGCCATATGAATTGTATTCATATTCAAACCAACCAGCGCCTATCCCAAACTCTAGTCTGCCATTACTAATAGCATCTAGTGTGGAAGACATTTTTGCCAAGAGTGCAGGTGAGCGGTATGAGTTACAGGTGACAACCTGCCCAATTCTTATCTTTGATGTTACACTTGTAATTGCTGAAAGAAGTGTATAGGCTTCAAAAAATGGCATGGTTCGCTTGTCACCATAGTAAGGAATGAAGTGATCGTATACATAGCCTGCATCATAACCAAGCTGTTCAGCTTTTAGTGCAACAGATTTGGAAAATAAAAATTGATTATAGCTATTGTTGTCAGGAAACTCATCAAGCCATCCTTGTGGTAAAGTAAGACCCACTTGGATTGGTTTCATGTTATTTTTTGTTTGTTTGTGGAGAGACTATATTGTATTTGGACGTATAACCACGTGGGTTTATCATCATATCGTTGTATCTAAAAGTGGAAGAATTGCCAACAATTACTGTACTGATCATACCAAGCTTGTCAGCGTGGTTTTCCAAGTTTTCAAGATCAGTAAGTACTATTTCTTGAGATTCTCTATATGCCCCTTTTATTATTGCGACTGGCGTGGTAGGAGATCTGTATTTTAACAAAATTTTTCTTGTGTCTTGAAGTTGATGAATTCTTTTTTTGCTTGAAGGATTGTAAATAACTATCACAAAGTCACCTTGTGCAGCTGCTTCTACTCTCTTTACTATGATTTCCCATGGAACCAACAAGTCGCTCATGCTTAAAACTGCAAAATCTGTCATGAGTGGAGAGCCCACTAGTGCTGCACAGGAATTAAGTGAAGATACTCCTGGTACAACTTCAACATATAAGCCGTTTTTTCTATCCCACCCTGTTTCTGCAAGGATCTCGTAGATGAGTCCTGCCATGCCGTATATTCCTGGATCCCCACTTGAGACAAGAGAAACTATCCTGCCTGCGTTGGCAAGATCTATAGCTTGATGCGCTCGTTCTACTTCTTGGGTCATTGCATATCTATGGACTTCTTTTCCCTCAATAATATCGGCTACCAAATCAACATAGGTTTCATATCCTACAATTGTATCACTTTCTTCGATTACTTGTTTTGCACGAAAAGTCATGTGATCGTGATGACCTGGTCCAACTCCAACAATGTATAATTTTCCTGGCATTGAATACTTCTTTTTTTAAGACAATTTATCCGTTTTCACAAAAGTCTTCTTTATTGAAAAGGATCTATGAATGGACAGTTTACTACGTGATCGCTATCCATTGGTCGTGCTAGTTCTACTGTTATGTCACCAGCTAATTTCTTTGCATTAATGTCTGCTATTGTTTCAAGAACTGTTGCTTTTGTAGGATCTTTCCATGTAATCACCGAGATTCTCCATAATGGACTGTACGTGTCGTCTCCTGGTGTTGCCACAGCAATTCCTGGCTGGAAACCCAATGGCCCTGAACCCTTTAAGCCATTGGTAAATTGAAATAGATCCACTGCTGCTGGACTAGCTATGGTTTTTGCAAGAGTAGGTGCATCTGTCACTCCCATAGCACCAGCAGGTCCTGAAGGTGTTGCGTCTGTTACAATGTAGTAGATTGTCTTACCATCAGGTCCCCATCCTCTGTGTGCAACAAAAGTAACAATCATTTTTTCAGTATCTATGTCAAGAATTTGTCCTTCTCCGTATGGTGTCTCATCGGTCAAAGTCTTGTCGTTTTTTACGGACATTTTACCATCAGGCCACACAATTTGTGGCATATTTATGATCACGTCTGTGGTCTCAAGTAGTATTTTGTCTCCCTTTTGTGCATCAAGGATCTTTTGTACAGAATCTAGAGTCTCAGCTTTGTTCTCATTTTTCCATGTTACGTTGGTTACAGCTCGTATCGCACTGTAGTTTTCAGTTTGTATGGGTGTACTTGAAAAGACTTCCTCTTGGAATCCAAAGATTCCATTACCTTTAATGCCATTTTGAAATATGTAGACATCTTCTAGTACTTCTTTGGGAGTCTTACTTAAGGGAGGAGCCATCTCCACTTTCCATTTCTGTTTTTCTGAGATTGTTTTAGCATGTGCCTTATTGTTTGTATCAGTTATGATATAGTATACAGGCTTTTCATCAAAGAGCGCTTTGTGCAATGGAATTTCTGCAGGAACGTTTGCTCTTGATAATTTCAAAGAAGGTTCCACGATGAGAGTTTCTATTTTCTTTTCCATTAGCTCGGGCGTTTGTCCTCGCATCCATCCATCTACACTGACCGTTGCGGTGAATTTGTTTGTGTTTTTTGTATGCAATGCAAGTGCTGTGCCCGTGAATTCAAAAGAACCCGCGTTTGTGCCAGGATCTACAAGTGTCAGACCAAAGACAGTGTTACCATCTACTGTCCATATTGGTTGTCCTTTAGCGTCATCTTTGTCAATTTCATGAAGAACAACAATCTGAACCGGTTCGCTTGCTGTATATGTCAGAGAACCATCATAAAGAGTACCCATGTTTGGCGACAAGATTATTGCAAGTTGATGACCTTCATGGCCTTGAGCGGGATCTTGCATAGAAGTTAGTGTTTTTATAAATTGAATCTTTTTTAGTGTCTTTGCATTAGCAGCCTCATTTACAAGCAAAGGCACAGAAAAGATCGCAGCTACAACAACAAAAATTGTAATTAGAACTATGTATTTGTTCATGGCGTCACAATCACTAATTTACATAAATGTCTTTTTCCATATTCATTCCAATTTTTGTAACCAATGTGTGAGATCAATTTATTTTTGAAAGCTCAAATTCATCATGCAGTGCTTGTACAGCAGTATTACAATCAGAATCCTTTACTACAAATGCAAGATTAAGCTCAGATGAACCTTGTGCAATCATAACAACATTAACTCCTTTTTTTGCCACAGCCGCAAATACTTTGGAAGCAATGCCTACTGTTCCTCTCATTCCAGAACCAATCAATGCAATTATCGCTACATCAACTGTAACCTCAACCTTCTTGATTATCTTACCCAACAAGTTCATTTCAAGTACATTTACTGCTTTGTCTAGATCATTCTTTTTTACGATAATCGAGATGCTGGATTCTGAAGGGCTTTGTGAGATCATCATTATGTTAACTCCTGCTTTTGCTAGAGTAGAAAATATTGTAGCTGCAGTGCCAGGTGCTCCTACCATACTTCCACCCCTAACATCAATTAGCCCAGTATGTCTTATTGCACTAACGCACTTCACAGTTTTTTGTGTATCAACACTTGGAGAGGCGGTCACAAGAGTTCCTGAGTTTTTAGTATTAAAAGTACCCTTTATTCTAAGTGGGATTTTTTTTGTAACCAATGGTTCAAGTGCACGAGGATGGATGTATTTTGCACCAAAGAGAGCCATCTCCATAGCTTCTGTATAAGATACCTCTTTGAGGACCTTGGCGTTTTTTACAATTTTTGGATCAGTTGTCATCAATCCATCTACATCACTCATTAACCAAACCTCATCTGCCTTTATGCTAGAAGCTACTATTGTTGCAGTATAATCAGAACCACCTCTGCCAAAGGTAGTGATGTTTCCATGTTGATCTGCACCAGCAAAACCACCCACAACAGGTATGGTTTTTTTTGCCAAGAGCGATTCTATTGTATAAGATACACGAAGTCTTGTTGTATCCATAAGTGGCTTAGACTCTCCAAAATTTGAATCCGTTACTATGCCTACGTCTTTGCCTGTAAGTGCTTGAGCTTTAGATCCCAAATCACGCAATACAAAAGCAATCAGATTGATAGATAGTCTCTCACCAAATGATATAAGATAATCAGAGGAACGAGGAGTTACCTCACCTAGTAAAATCATTCCATGAGATAATTCTTCCAGCTCAGAAAGGTCGTTTTTTATCTTCTTAATTAGCTCTTTTTTTATTTTCGAATTTTTGACGCATGCGTTTGCCATCTGCATGTGGTTTTTAATGATTTTTTTTGTTATATTATTTACAGCGTCTTTATTGCCCTTTTGAATTAAAGTAGAGATTCGTATTAGATCATCTGTCACACCACTTATTGCAGAAAAGACAGAAACTATCTTGTGCTGTTTTGATAATGAATGGATAAGCTTGGCAACATATCTAATATTAGCAACAGAGGAAATTGATGTTCCACCAAACTTCAATACAAGTTTCAATTCAGTATACCTGTCTTGATTGTCCTTAAATGCTTTAACTTTCTACTCGAGGTGCCAAGTAGAAATGAATTCTGCCTACGTTTGCAACCTTGAATTCTAGTCTCAATGGCATCTTGGTTGAATACTCACAGACCATGGTACCTGCAATAGTTCCCACAGCTTTTACAATGCTGTTAAGATATTCCAAGCTGTATGTTGCTGTACTATCTTCTTTGATATCAATCTCAGGCATCTCTGCCATTCCTTTTTCCAGAGTTATCACCGCCTCTCCAGAGTCTCCCCTACCAGAAAATTCTGCCTTGGAAGCAGTTGCGCTTATGGATAGATATTCTGATACCACCTGTACGTCACCCAAAATTTTATCAAATTCTGCAGACGTCACGCCAATCTTTGCATTATATGAAATTTTTGGTAGTGGTGTATCTGTTGCAGAGCTCTCAATGAGTCTCATTTTGTATTTTTTATTTTTCCCTATTGTTACAAGTAATAGGTTATCTTCAGAAATGCTGATCTCAATACTGTCCTTTTTATCTGCTCTTTTAATTAGCTTGGAAAACTCGTCTATCCTTACACCAAACTTGACGTCATTATCACACTCATATTTTTCAAATGCAGAGTTTGGCCATGCTATATCTATGAGTGCTACGTGGGATGGGTCCATACCTCTAAATGAGATTCCCTCAACGGTTGACTCAAACGTTGCTTCTTCAACAAGCGTGGAAATTGCAGAAATAATTGCTTTCCATTCGTCTGAACCGCTAGTTTTAGCTGAAAATACCAAACTTAATCACATGTCTAACTTGTTCAAGTTTAAACGTTATGCGTAATTACGCCAAGTATAGCTACATTTGGTGCAACGATAAAACTGAGTGGTTGGTTCATCTGCACTTCTAGTTTGTAACATCCACCACACAGCATCGGTGTGTCCACATTTTGCACAGTCAATTTTTATTACTGGTAACGTTTCTTTTTTTTCGTTTTCATCTAAAATGTTGATTGTTGAAGTGCTTTCTCCTTTTTCTTGCTTTCTATGCTTAGCACCTTTTTCAGTATAGCCGCATTTGGGACAATTAAAACTGGAATTAGTACCATCTTGTTTTAGACGCACCTCACATTTGGGGCAAAATTTCATTTAAGCATCCTTGATTTTTGAATTTACTAATTTCTTGAGTTCGTTTGTATGTTCAAGGGCAGTTTTTGTGGCCTTTTCTATTTCCTTTAATGGATTTCCTTTTGATGTGTTCACACGCATCAAACATTCCCTTGTAAGTGGATGCTTCATTACAACACCAGCAAATTCTATGCTGGGCTCTTTAAGGAGCTCATATTGCACTATGTATAATGTGCCAATATCAGATCTCCTTATAGTTAGGCAAACTTCTTTTTGAGAAGATTTTGTTATGGTAGCATCCATGCAATAAAAAAAATACTTATTGAGGATATAAATCATTACGATGCGTTGAGTAGTGAGAAGAGCTTTATCAGCGAGATCGAGCTTGAGAAATCAAATAACAAATTCAAAGAAGATGAAAATGTCGTACTAAGTGTAAAATTTTCTGTTTTTGGTGCACTGCGTGAAGACTTTAATGAAAAAAATTGGGAGAAGGCATACAATAAACATGATAATGTATTCAAGCTAAAATATGGCGTGAAACTTTACACTGCTGGACTACGAAAACGTGAGCTTGGAAAACCTTTGGATACTTACAGAAAGGCGGCTATCTTTTGGACACGCAATCCCAAACTTACTCAGGTAGCAGAAAAAAAGATTTGGGTACAGATAGCAAAGAATTTTGAACCATTTATTCCAAAAACGCAGGTAGAAGCACAGGAACTGCTTCTTGATTTCAATGAAAAAATGGAATTCAAAGCATCTGAGCTTGGAAGTGGGAAACATAAGATAGGAGCCGAAGTTTTTGTTTCTTGGCTCAAACATGATTATACAGAGCCCTTTAGTGATAAATCACATTCTAAAGAAATTGAAATTGAAATAACCAAATAGGATATAAATAGAGTACATAGAGGAATTTTATGGCAAAATTTGATGGAATAAGAGGACAGGAATTGCTTGAAGTTGAAGATAAATCAGAAAAAGACAATGAGATAACATTAATCTTCAAGGACAATAGGTATCTGTTCATCAAACTTGAAAACGGAAAGATGGTAACTACATCAATACCTGAATAATTTACTTGTTGTTAAGAAATTTATGATAAAGACCTATTGCTATTTCCTGTGATTCCGACTGGATAGAGCCTGGTCTTTCCTTCCGCACTTTGTCAATTGCATCTTTTACAGAAAAATTATGATGTTTTATAAGATAACACGCAAGTATGGTACCAGTTCGACCAACACCGGCAGCACAATGAATCATAGTAGGTTCACCGTTTTTGATTCGCTCTTGTATAAAATCTACGGTATGATCAATTTTTTCCATATCAGGTGCGGAAAAATCTTCTGTAGGCACATGTAGATATTTTACATCTTTAACCCAAGACTCTGGGAGAGGATTTTCAGTCATTGTAATAACAGACTTGATGCCTTGTCTGATAACCCATTGTAGTTCTGTTGAAGATGTTGGCATACCACTGCCTGCAAGTTTATTGTTAATTAGCCAACTAAAATTAGTTGGTTTTTTAGTTATCTTGCCGTAGACTTTACGCCACAAATTACCTGGTTTGCTCAATAATACAGGTTGAATTTTTCCATATATTTAGACAACGAAGGCCGTATCAAACATAGTTATCACTAAAGAAGGATTAATAAAAAGAAGTTAATTGTCGGCCGACTAATCTACTAGTTCGGTCCAACCTTTGACGAACACAGAGTTTCTGTATAGTGGTACTGGTTGTCCGACAGTAAAGTCCATTGGTCTCATCCAAAAGATTGCCTTTGTTGGGCAAACTCCAATGCATGCTCCGTCAGAGATGCATCTTTCTGGATAAAAGACAAATGCTTTTCCTCTCTTCCAGCCCTCTACGGGTTTAACTCTCAATACGTCTGGTCCTAGTGTTGTGCAGATCTCTACACAGAGTGCACAACCTATACACATTTGTTCGCCTATGTCTGGTAATATCGCGACTGGCATATTGACTCGCTAATCTTTCCGCAACAGATCTTAATATAACTTGCTCAAAAAAATGAAGTTATAACGGCGTTAGACAATTTTATAACAGTGTATTAAAATTTGTGCGATCTTTTACATTCTACGAATTTAGAGTGATGTTACGTAAATTTAGTAAAGATCGGTGTTTTTTTATAATTTGATTTTATTTTCAAATTCAGTGGCAAACAAAGTCCATTGTGCACACATATTAGTTGAAAAGCTTAGCTTAGCACAAGAACTTAAGGCAAGAATCGCAAAGGGTGAAAGCTTTGCAAATCTTGCAAAACAGTATTCTATAGACGGTTCAAAAAGAAGAGGTGGGGATCTTGGTTTTTTTGGAAGAGGTATGATGGTGCCAGAATTTGAAAAAACTGCGTTTGCATTGGAAAAGGGACAGGTTTCTGACATAGTAAAGACTCAGTTTGGATATCATATCATAAAAAGATTAGATTAGAGTGGAATCAAGCTTGCTGGAATAATAATTTTTTCTTTACTATTCAAAAAGTTTAGCACTATTCCCTGTTCATCTTGTTCTAATAGTATTTTTTGTGCATCGTTTGCCTCAATGAGACGCTTTCCTGTAGGAGAAAGTATCCATCCTTCCTCTTTTTTGAATCTCACCATGCTGGCTATGATAACATAAGAATCAGTGCTTTGTGCCATACTCGCAAGCAACATAACATAGGAGGTAACAAGCTTACCAATCGTCTTTCTTTTGTTTAAGATGTTGAAAAGACCGTTAAGGGAATCAACTATTATTACCGATTTTTTGGTGCTTGATTTTACCAATACATCAGTTAGTGTTTTATTCCATGTTTCAAAGGTGGGTTGTAATAAAGTAAGGTTTTGGGGAACGTGAAGCATCCCAGATGCTATGTATCCACTATACAATAAATCAAGATCCAAATACAAAATATCAATTTTAGTATCTTGTACAAGTTTTGCAATAAAACCTGCTTTTATGAATGGTTCAGAATACAAAACCGAATTAATCTTGGTGTGTGAAAATATACTTTCTAAATTCAGAGTAGTGTTGTTTGCAGATTTAGTGTTATCATGATTTTTAAACAACAAACTGCCTAGATACATTGTAATATAATAATGAATTTAGATTATGATGTTTCTCAAGATTTTCCATTTAAAGGTAGAATCTATCTTAATAATGCATCAACGTCACTTATGCCAATTTCTAGCATAAAGGCGATGACTGACTTTCTGGTAACATATAATGAATTAGGACCTGATTCTAGCACCGCAGACAACTTTGTTAGAGAAAAGCTATTCCTTGCCAGAAAAGCAATTTCGCATTTAATAAAATGTAAACCAGAAGAAGTGATCCTCACTCAAAGCACAACTGATGGAGTTAACATGGTTGCAAGCGGCTTGAAGCTAAAATCTACTTCTAACATTATAATTCGTGGTTCAAATCATGAACACCCTGCAAATCACTATCCATGGATACGTCTTTCTGGCAAAGTTCAGATAAGAAATCTAGATGTTAACGAAATTGGATTTTTTGAGCTAGAACAACTAAAACAGATGATTGATACTAACACAGGTCTTGTGGTGTTAAGTCATGCTCTGTTTAATACTGGAGCAATTCTTCCGATAGAAGAGGTTGGAAAGATACTTGGTGAAAGTAATATTTCGTATTTTATAGATTCTGCACAAACAGTTGGTTGTATTGCTGGAGTTGATGTAAATAAAATCAAATGCAATTTCATGTCGTTTAATGGTTCAAAGTGGCTTTGTGGACCTATGGGAACTGGTGTATTTTATTGTAAAAAAGAATCAGGTGAACTTTTAGAACCCCTTCAGGCTGGTGGTGAATCTGCAATTTTTTATGAAGGTAAGCTTGCATACAAGGAAATGCCAGCCAAATTTCAGGCAGGATTTCGTAACTGGGCGGGGGTAGCAGGGCTTGAAGCATCTGTAGTTTATCTATTACGACTTGGGCTTGGAAATATCAGGCAAAAAAACATCAAGCTTGCGAACTTGTTGCGTAAAGAATTGTCAAAAATCTCAGGTGTTACTCTGTATGGACCAGAAGAAGTAGAGAAAAGAACAAGTATAGTATCATTTTCGCTTCAAAACCAAGACCCAGAAATTGTCGTAGAAAGGCTCGAAAAAGAAAGTATTGTTCTTGCAGTACGAGAAATCTTTAGTAAAAAAGTAATAAGAGCTTCAATGCATTTTTTTAACAGGGAATCAGAAATTCTTAAAGTTATTGAAGCTATTAAAAAAATGTAGTTATTGTTCTTGCTCTTCTATAACCATCATTGTTAGAGTAGAGTAGACTTTGTCAATTTTTCGGATTTTATTTGTGATAACGTTTCTTAGGTGATCCATGCTATCTGATGTGATTTTTACGACTATGTCATACACACCGTATACTCCTTGGACTTCATATTGAACGGCTTTGCCTTCCTTATCTAGTATTTCTTTGATTTTTTTAATGATCTCTACATCAGAGCCCAAATCTGAATTTAGTAAAATATAGGTTGTTGGCATAAGGTAATTTCAGTTAGACAATATTTAACCTTTGACTGAAATTATCAAAATTGATTAGTTACACGGATCAAATGAATTTGATGTCTCCTTTGGACCTTACACTTGAAATTTCTCCAAAACTTCCAAGTTTTCCTGGGTCACCACAACCTCAATTCATTTCATGGGCAACAAATGAAACTGATGGTTACAATTTGGAACTTATTTTTCTTAGCTCGCATTCAGGCACACATCTAGATGCACCATTTCATTTTCTAGATGGGGGTCTTAAGATAGATAAAATTCCTCTTACACGACTGATTTGCAATGCAGTTTTGTGTAAAGTTAGGAAGGGACCAAACGAAGCTATCACAAAAAAAGACATTCTTGAATTTGAGAAAAAACATGGCAATATAGATGCCAACTCAACTATAATTTTTGCAACTGGTTGGAACAAGAATTTATTAAAGAAATCTTATTTTGAAAAAAATCCTGGTCTATCAATTGATGCCGCAAAATATCTTGCATCTAAAAAGCTCAATCTGGTTGGAATCGATTCCCCAAATATTGATCTTGGAAAAAACTCTAGTTTCCCAGCTCATCATGTGTTATTAAAAAAAGATATTTTAATTTTAGAGAATTTATGCAATTTAGGAAAAATTTCCAGAACTCACTTCAAATTAGTTGTTTTGCCTTTAAAGCTAAAGGGAGCCACGGGTTCGCCTGTACGTGCAATTGCCCTTTAGCAAACAAATTGGAATCTGTTATGTTTGTAATTTTCTGGAAGCTTTCCAGTTATAGGGATCTTGTTTCCACAAAACTTACAATTGTTATTCTCGTCCATGTTCCAGCCTTGAATATCATAGCCATACCTTTTGATTACTATATTATTACATTGAGAACAATAGGTGTGTTCTAGAGGATGACCTGGTACGTTTCCAAGATATGCATAAGTGAGCCCTTCTTTTTTTGCAACCTCATAGTGCTTTTCTAGTGTCTTTATAGGAGTTGATTCGAACTCCATCATCTTATAATCAGGATGGAATCGTAAGAAGTGTATTGGCATTTCTGGACCAAATTCGTCATAGATGAACTTGCAAAGCTTACTTGCGTATTCTAGGTTATCGCCAACTTGGGGAACTATCAAATCTGTTATTTCTACATGAATCTTTGTTTTGTCTCTAATTTCTAAAAGTGTATCAAAAATTGGTTTAGGATCAGGAACTGCTATGTACCTTCTAGTAAATTGTGGTTCTGCACTTCCCTTAAAGTCTACAGTTATGCAATCAAGAAATTCTCCCATCATCTTTACTGTTTCTGGGGTATCGTAACCGTTTGATACAAAAATATTGAAAAGACCTTTTTTTCTTGCAGCTACTCCACAGTCACGTGCAAATTCAATGAATATTGAGGGTTGGTTGTAAGTGTAAGCTATTCCATGAGCCCTGTATCTTAGAGCTTGGTTTGCAACATCATCAGGAGTCATATCAACTCCTTCTACTTTGCGTCTTTGGCTGATGTCATGGTTTTGGCAATACTTGCACAACCAGTTACATCCTGTTGTAGCTATGGAAAATATACTTGTGCCAGGTCGGTAATGTGTTACTGGTTTTTTCTCAATTGGATCTACATTTCCTGCAATAACTTTTCCATATACAAATAACTGGAGCTTACCGTCTGTATTTCCTCTAACCCCACAAAGACCTATTTGCCCATTGCCAATTTCACAGTATCGAGCACAGGCTGTGCATCTAACCTTCTCGTTTGGTAACTTTTCGTAAAGTATTGCTTCTTTTGTCGTACTACTATTACTTCAAATTATCATATAAGCTATGATGTTACTGCAGATATCTGATGTGCTTTTTCGGGTCTTATTTTGTTGATTGCGTTAACAAAGTCTTCTTGAGTTATTTTGATAGATTTGACTGATTTTTCTTTGTTGTTTACAAATCGCCTTATTGCAGTCATTGCAGCCCTATTACATACACCAGCTATGTCGGCACCACTAAATCCGTCGGTGTATTCTACAAGTTTTATCAAGTCAACATTACCAGCCAGTGGCTTTTTCTTTGTATGAATTCTGAAGATGCTTTCTCGTGCCTTTGCATCAGGCATTGGTACTTCAATTATTCTGTCAAATCTGCCTGGTCTGAGCAAAGCTGAATCTACTATGTCTAACCTGTTAGTTGCGCCAATAACTACCACATTGTGTAGTTCTTCAAGACCATCAATTTCTGTTAGAATCTGAGATACTACCCTTTCTGTAACATGTGAATCAGTACCAGAACTCCTACTTGGGGCAATAGCATCTATTTCATCTAGAAATATTATACAGGGAGCTGCTTGGCGTGCTTTTCTAAAAATTTCTCTTATTCCTTTTTCAGATTCTCCTACCCATTTTGATAAAAGTTCAGGGCCCTTTATGCTGATGAAGTTAGATTCGGTTGTGTGTGCTACAGCCTTTGCAATCAGGGTTTTCCCTGTGCCAGGGGATCCATGTAACAGAATTCCTTTGGGAGCAGCAACGTCTGTGTATTCAAATGCCTCTTTGTGTTTTAGTGGCCATTCAACAGCCTCACGAAGTTCTTCTTTAAGTGATTCTAATCCTCCAACATCATCCCATGTAACATTAGGAACTTGAACTAGAACTTCCCTTAATGCAGAAGGTCTGACTTCTTTTAAGGCATCCTTAAAGTCTTCGTCAGTAATTATGATTTTTTGTAAGACTTCAGATGGTATCTTTTCTAATTCTAGATCTAGCTCAGGAAGTATTCTTCGTAATGAGCGCATAGCGGCTTCTTTCGTAAGAATTTCTAAATCAGCTCCAACAAATCCATGTGTTACTTTTGCAATTTGATCCAGATTCACTTTTTCATCAAGTGGCATCCCACGCGTATGAATGTCTAAGATTTCTTTTCTACCTGCTTCATCAGGTATACCAATCTCAATTTCTCTATCAAATCGTCCTGGTCTTCGTATGGCAGGATCAAGAGAATCGGGTCTGTTTGTTGCTGCAATTACAACAACTTTACCCCTTGATTTCATTCCATCCATTAAAGTCAATAATTGTGATACTATTCTTTTTTCTACTTCACCAGTAACCTCTTCTCTTTTTGGTGCAATAGAATCAATTTCATCAATGAATACTATGCTAGGAGCACTTTCTTCTGCTTGTTTGAAGATGTCACGTAATCTTTCTTCGCTTTCACCATAGTATTTACCAATGATTTCAGGCCCACTAAGCGAAATAAAGTGAGAGTTTGTTTCACCAGCTACTGCTTTTGCAATCAGGGTTTTTCCTGTGCCTGGAGGTCCATATAGCAATACTCCTTTTGGTGCTTCTACACCTAATTTTTCAAATAATTCTGGATGTCGCATAGGAAGTTCTACCATTTCACGAATTTTTTGAACCTCGTTTTTCAACCCGCCCAAGTCATCATAAGTAATTCTTGGAACAGAATGATCTATTGCTTTGGTCATAGCACCTAGTTTGAATTTAGTTTGTTCAGTTACTATTACTGGCTTTGAGGCTGGCATGGTGCTTGTGACAACCAGTTGAGTTTTCCCACCTAACTGAGTTGTTGCTACAAGTGTATCTCCAGTGGTTAGAACATGACCAATATAATTATCCTGCATGTACTCCTGTAATCCTTCCGCACTCAATTTTTCAACTGGAGAAATAACTACATGTTCTGCTCCTTTTGCGTCTACTTTTTTTACAGAAATTTTTTCGCCTATACCAGAACCTATATTCTGTCTTGTAATACCGTCAATCTTGATAATTCCAGTGCCATAATCCTCGGCTGATCCCGGCCATAATTTTACATGGCTTTTTCTATTTCCTACAAGTCCTAATATTTGACCAGTTTTCCAGTTGTTATCTTCAACAATTTTAGGATCGACTATTGCTATACCCTTGCCTACATGGCGTTGCGATACTTCGGTAATTTTTAAAATTATTTCACTCATAATTTAATTACCATAAAAAATGGAGGGTTTATTCTACCTCCACAGTCTTACCTTTTAGTTTTTCCTCTTCCTTTAGCTTGAAGCTTACTTCTAAGATTCCGTTAGCATAGGTTGCTTTTACAGAATCTTCCTCAACTTTGTGTTTGATCGGTACTTTGGTCTGGTATTTTTTGTCTCCACGCTCTGCATCAAGATTTACTGTGCGTCCTTCGACTACAATTTTGATGTCCTTTTTCTCGACACCAGGCATTTCTGCAACAATTTTTAGAACCTTTTCTTTATCATCGACTATCACATCGACTAAAGGTTCTCTGATATCAGCTGTTGGAAGGAGACCAGGTCTTACATTTCCATATTCTCTTACTATCGGCTTTCCGTCAGGTCCTATTGTAGCAGTATAGCCATAATAGTAGGGACCAAAGGTCTGGGTGTCAGTTGAATCTTTGAACTCTTCAAAAATGTCTTCCATGTCCATAAATGGTCTAGTCATTCTTCGCCAAAGGTTATCTAATTCGTCTGTGTACATGTCATAATCACCTATAGTTTGTAATAATCATGACATTATATAAGAATTATGATGTTATATAAGGATAATTACATAATACTATTATATCTGACAATACTTAATATTTCTGTATGCGGGCGACTAGTATCTCTATACCTGATGCTGTTCGCGATATCATAACAAAAAACCGCTCTATTTATGATTGTATAAAGATGGATTTGATAAACTACACCGCACTAGCAGTCAAGATTCAAAGAGATGTGGCCGCACAAGTTGGTGGTCCAGTAAACCTAAACACAGTAGTTGTTGCAATCAAGAGGTTTGCAGACTCATTTGAGAAAAAGGACGAGGTTCAGCAAGAACCTGTTTTAAAGAATGCCAGACTTTCGTTAATAGACGGAATTGCAGACATTAAGTTTCCAACTGGTGATTTTGGAATAAGTGACACTGTAGATTTTATGAATAAAATTACCCAGATCGATCCTGACTATGAATTTTTCAGGTTGACAGACTCCTTTAGGGTATTAACTGAAGATATCGATGATGTAAGAAAATTATTAGCATCTTTTCCAAATCAGAATAACATATTCCAAACTGGCTTGGCAAAGATCAGTATACAAATACCTGAATCACAAAGCGGATCAGACGTAGTTTCCTATGTGTCAGAGGTTCTTCATGACAATGGAATAGAACTTGTTAACGCCTTTTTTGGTCAAGATGATATTGTCATAATATTACATCAAAAGGATGCGGCTAGAGCTTATGAAATTTTGCGGTCAGAGGCTGCAAGATAGTCAAAGCAAGTATTACATATTTTAAATTTTAAGATTCAAGAAATGTAGTAAATCCGTATCTATATGTCCAATGCTTCTGGTTTAGAGATTTCTAAAAAGACCTTGTCACCCACGGAAAGGCCAAGCTGCTTGTATTCATGCATATCTAGTTTGATTGATGTTATGCCACCTGCTTGACCATAAACTCCCCCAGACATCATCTTGTTTAGACCTTTTACCATATCATCCATATTCGTAAAACCCATCACGTTTGAGCCAAAAGGTGACATGGGCTGGTTTTGTTCCCTAAAATCCTTAGGATTAGACAGTGAAACTACTACGTATGGAGCCCCATCAGGCGCCGCATCTATGCGTACTACTACGTATTCTTTCTTCATGTACAGTAATCTAGTTTTTTATGATATTTTACTGTTAGCCTCTCTGGAAAAATTGTCATTTTTTGGTTTTTAGGAGCTGTTATTTCCCAGATCTTTTAGCAAGCTAGTCCTATTTCTTTATCCCATAGGATATAACCGGCAAATCCGGGTTTTAGGGTAAATGGTAGAAAACAAGAAAAGAATTTTGATTTTGGGTGGTGGTTTTGCAGGAATAGAATGCACACGAAAGCTCGAGTCCTATTTCATACATGATGTTAACATTCAGATAACTTTGGTAAGTGAAGACAACTTTTTCCTTTTTACTCCAATGCTGCCGCAGGTGGCTTCTGGAATGATTGAAACAAGACACATCATTACTCCAATCAGAACTCTTTTTGTAAAGACTGAATTTTATGAAAGCAGAATAAAAAACATTGATCCATATGGCAAGATTGTAACTCTTGAAGGAACCAGTGAAAGACGTGGAATTTCTCTTGAGTATGATTTTCTTGTCTTAGCGTTAGGAAGTCAGACTAACTTTTTTGGAATTGAAAAAATGGAAGAAAGGGCATATTCCATGAAGACTCTAAATGATGCTGTAGTTTTGCGAAATAGAGTAATAGACATGTTAGAGCAGGCAGAAAATGAAGATGACCCAATTCTAAAAAAGAGTCTGCTTACTTTTGTAATTGTCGGAGCAGGATTTGCAGGGGTAGAAACTGCCGGAGAATTGATCGATTTTGTACTTGATGCAAGAAAACATTACCCACACATAAAAAGAGAAGATATCAGAGTAATCATTCTGGAGGCTGTCTCTTTTATTCTACCAGGTTTTAATGAGGGTCTTGCAAA
>CAYZOW010000002.1:36079-45236 GCA_964480245.1 uncultured Nitrosopumilaceae archaeon
TCATTCTGGAGGCTGTCTCTTTTATTCTACCAGGTTTTAATGAGGGTCTTGCAAACTTTGCATTAAAAAAATTAACACAACGTAGAATTGAGGTGAAATTAAATACAAAACTTTCTAGCTTTTCTGGCACTGAGGTGATAATTGAGGGTGTGACTACGTCTATGAAAAATCCAGTCAACCAACCCAACATTGGAGCAATACAAACAAGAACCCTCATCTGGACTGCTGGGGTAACTCCAGTAGACACTATAAAAAAATCTGTCTTTAAGACAAAGGGGGGAATCATTGTAAATGAGTACTTGGAGATTCCTGACTTTCCTGGAGTTTTTGCTGTTGGGGATTGTTGTACTTTGATAAATCCAAAAACTCAGAAACCATATCCTGGCACTGCACAAAATGCCCAAGAAGAAGGAAAACTTGTGGCGTATAACCTACGAGCTTTGATAAAAAAAGAACAAAAAAAGAAATTTGAATATTCGTCAAGAGGACAGATGGCAGTAATAGGAAAGAGGACAGCCATAGCCACAGTTTTTGGTATACATCTACATGGAATTGTGGCGTGGTGGGTGTGGAGAACGATCTATCTTTCTAAGATACCACGGTTTGACAAACGGTTTAGGATTTTGCTTGATTGGATTATAGATCTGTTTTTTGATCGAGATATTGCTAGGCTCAAAGTTCTTCGACGTGAGGCACCTAAGGACTATAGAGAACTTGACGAAGTTGATGATGTCTGGTAAAAAGAGTAAGCCTGCTTTAGTTTTTTACTGTTTTGGAACAGTAATCACGTATTCATGATTTGCATTTTCAAACAGACATTGCTTTTTGACCTGTGTTAGCATGTCTGCAAGTTTGGTTAGTACTATTGAGTCACCCATTTCTTCTTGGTTTTGAGATCGATTTTTCAGGTCGGTTATTATCCCATCAAGAATTCTGATTGGATCTAGTTTTTCCTTCATACCTTTCCCTATCAAAGTTACTGTATATGGATGGTTGTCTGTGGCAAATAATACACTTTTTAGATTTTGTCATGTCTTTTAGGGTTTGGGTTAGGTTGTTTTCTTTTTCTTTTGGCAACTAGTATTGCAGCAACTACGCCAATACCAATTGCTATGCCAATGCCGATTTCAAGTGGGAAACTAGTAACAGTGAGTTCACCTTTTGGCTCTGAAGTGATTTTAAAAGAATTTAGAACGTCATTAAACTGAGATAGGTTAGCATCAAAGTTCTTTTCCTGATTTGTATAAGTAAGTGTATAGAATTTGTCTTTGCTCTCTATGACAATTTCTTTGTATTTTATTATGAAAATTTTGTCTTTTGATATGAATCCACCCTTTGCTTCAGTAATATGTCCGGCATAGTCGTTGATGTTTTTATTTTCTTCAGAAAGAATCGCTAGTCTTCCAGTATCAATGACTGGTTGTAGATTCTTTCTTGTATCTTTAATATGCTCTTCAAGAGATGTGCCATTTGAATTCTCAACTAGAAAAGAGATCACTGGTGTGAAATCATCAATTTTTGGACCAACTACTACAACGTCTGGCGCTTCTGGTTGTGTTTTCTCTGGCTCTTGGACTGTCCAGCTTTCTGGTACATGAAATGAAAATCCAAACAGCGTATTAGAATAGTTTCCTTCATCATCCAATATAGAATGTGAAACTATACTTTCTGGTTCTTTAGAGTCTGCGAATATGTATGGAATTAAATTTCCTAATATGAAAAAAAGTATCCAAATACAAGTATTTTAGAATACAATGTTGAGTAATTTTGAACTCATTAATAAAAGCCAATTGTTAGACATTGGTTTTTAATGAGCAAAATTCAACAAGTTTTATGGATTTAGATGAGCGTATCCAGACTCATCTCCTTTCTGTGTGGGGAGAAGAGAAGAAATTTCTAAAACGTGGAGTAGAAGGAATGCTCTTTTTGACTGAGAGGCATTTGATGTTTGTCACAAAGACTCTATCAAAATACAAGTGGTGGGACCCTGCCACGTTAAGACAAATCAAAACTTTGCATAAATCAAAAAATACCATGATTCATCATGACGGTTATGGTAATGAGGAACTTAGACGTGACCTTGAAAACAAAAAAAACATGGAAGTTTCTTATGATCAAGTCTCAAAAGTAGATATTGAAGAAAAACCTTGGGGCAGTGTTTTGAAGTTGGAAATTAATTTTGTGGATAAGACAAAAAAATATCACTTTTCCATTGTTGAGGGTTGGGTCAAGTATCCATTGAAGGACCCTGTAAAGTTTATGAAAGTAGATTGGACTCCAGTTGTAGATTATATTAAAAGCAAGCAAAAAATCACGGAGTAAGGTATGGGAGAAGTTTATGCAGTAGGAGTGGGCCCCGGTTCTCCTAGATATATCACAGATGCTGTAAAAGAAGTCATACTTTATTCTGATATAATTATTGGATACAAATACACTCTAAAGACAATAGAGAGACTTTTGGTAAACAAGGAAGTACATGAAATAACAATGCAAAATCAGGAAGAGATCTACCAAAAAGTTGCAAAAACTTTGGGGGATAAGACTTGTGTTATTCCGTTTACAGGTGATGTAAATTTTTCAGAATCCGAGGTTGTTGATAGATTAATTGAGATATTTGGAGAAGTGCAAATCATTTCTGGTATTAGTTCTGTTCAAGTGGCAGCCGCCAAGGCTCGTGTTCCCTTAGATAAAAGTAAAGTGGTTACCATGCATGTAACTACAAGCATTGAAGAAAAAAAACTCGAGTTACAAAAGGCACTTTTGGATGGATATAATGTAATACTTGTTCCAAGACCTTGGCCAAAAGACCCCTCAAAGAATTTTATGCAGTCAGAGATAGCTTTCTATCTAAAAGATCATGGGTTTGATACTTCTAAGATGAAGGTGCATGTCTTTGAGTTTTTGACAACAGATAAGGAGACTTCCTTTGTTGGAACCGTAAAGGATTTGGAAGGCAAGCAGTTTTCTGATCTTTCGGTAATGGTTTTTGATCAGTCAAAACCTGAATCATATATCAATTTTAAAACAAATTAAGCAATAAAGTTGAAAAATGGTTTTACTTGTATTTTTGGGCTTTTTCTAGTGCAGTTTCTGTAGTTTTGAGTGATTTTGAGCTTGACTCAGGAAGTGAGATTATGACGCCATCCATCCAAGAGTATGTTGTGTCAAAGAATCTCGTGATTCCTATTTCTTTTATTGTAACACTAAATGTTTGACCCGGAGCAATATCACCACTGTCCATCTTTCCATCAGGTTTGAATGGTTTGCCGTGGGAAAAGCTTGCAACACCGCTCATAATTCTGTGTGATGTTGTATCATCATTTTTCCAGATAATGGTCGTACCAGGAATAATTTGTACAGTAGATAATGAATAATATCGTATGTTGTCCGGTTTAGATGATCCCTCTAAGATGTTTATTTGAACAGTTTTTTCTTTTGGCGTCTCTTGTTGTGTAGGAGTTACTTTGATGGAACTACTTCCCGAGACCTTTGTACTGTAAATTAATTTTGTTGATTCACCATCCCTTGTTATTTTTCCTGTAACACTGTAAACAGAGGCGTCTTTACTATTTTGAACTAGTCTTGCAAGTATTGAAAGGGAAATTTTATCACCATTTGCATTCTCTGCATCCCCTGATAAGCTGATAAATCTACCATTACCAAGTACTATTCCAGCCCAGCCACCAGAAGCAATATAGTCATCATTTAAGAATGATATCAAACCGTCTTCTAGTGTTACTTTCATTCTAGTGTTAGCAAGCTTTCCCGTTGAAAACTGCAAGTCTAGTGCAGAATCATCAATTGATTCTTCTGTGGTAGCAAATCCACTTCCTTGTAGTATGTATTTACCATTAGATAGGAGTTCGGAATTTGCTTGCTGTAATGAGCTTGCAAGTAAAACTCCTGAAATTACAATTAGCAGTATAATTCCAAGTTTCATTAATTAATTAAAACTCAAAGTTCTATTTAATTAATGGTCTAAATTATTTAGACAGCTTAGGCAATTCCGGGCTGTTTATCTCGTCTCATAAGATTATCCATGTAGTTCATTTGTTGTTCCATGAACTTTTTCCTTTTCTCTTCCTCTTCCAAATTCTTCATATCAAGAGGTTTGATCTTTAGAAGTTCAAAAAGTGTTGAAAGAATCATTTGAGATGCTTTTGGTTGAATGATGTTTGGATTGTCTATTTCGCCAAGAATGCAAATACTGTCAATGTTTTTTTCCTTTGCTATGCCAAGAATCAAACCATTAAAACCAGTTATCTGGCCCTTTCCATCAAGTAATGTTATGTTCTGTTTTTTTAAGAGATTAAGAAGCTTAGTTGATGTTGTTACCCCAAAAATTTTAGGTTCTGTTGGACTTGGTTGCCTCAGAGCTGCACCGATGGAGAAAAGTGTATCAACTTTTAGTTTTTTTGCCATATCAACAGCTTCGTAACATATTTCATACAGTCTTCTTGGATCTGATGGGTTAAATTCACCAGAAAAAATTATCAGGTTTTCTTTTTCTGAATAATGAAATTTGTAGCTTGATTGGTTGTACTTTATCAAACCACCTTCGTATGAGACGGTTGGTGGCCAGAATGCGTAAAGCTCTGCAAATAGTGTTGTTTTTAGTTTTTTAACAAGAAAATCAATTCCAATGCCAGCTACATTTCCCATGTCGGGCAATGCAGCAATCATGTTTGGGTTTTTTAGTTTAGGCAGCTGGTATATTTTAAGGCCAAGCATTACTGCTTGATATTTTTTGTCAAGATAAAAATGAATCTAAGATTGTGGCAGCTCAAGATCGGAACCAAATTGTTGTATTATTGCAAACTCAAGAAATCCACCTGCAAGTAAGAGTGCTATAACTATACCTATTTCAATAACTGTAGGACGTATTTCTTGTTTTATTGGAATTTTTTTAATTATGGTTTGTATTAAAAGGAAACTTCGCGACATTCCTATGGAATAGGCAACAAGCTCCATCAAACCAAAAGGTGAGATCAAAAGCAAGGCAAGTGGTGGGAATTGAGAGAGTGCCGGGATTGTTTTTACTAGAGCGTTAAACGCAACACCTGTAGTCCATGCTGCATATGCGCCCCAAGCTGCGCCAAAACCTGGAATAAACATTGGTAATGCAATGGTTGTGTTATGGAGAAATATTCCGATTGCGTCAATTCCTTCTATTGCTTTATTAAATTCTTCAAGAAATGCCATGGCTTCCTCATCGGATACTGGTGTTTCTGCACCAATTGAATAAGCTGCAAGAAAAATACCTATAAAGATTAGAAAAATTAAAAGTCTTTTTTTTTTGGTCATGCTTTTGTTTTAAAAAAACTCTATTTGAGGGTGTTGGTTTGAGCAGATTTAATTAAAAGTGCTATTATTTGATTTTGATGAATGAGGATGCGGCGTCTGCTTTAAACTATGCATTAAGTAGAGGATTTCAAATTCATCCAGATGCATTTAAAATTCTTGAAAAAATTGATTCAAAGGAACTTGAAAGAATAATCAAGCAGGTAGTACGAGAAAAGGCAAAACAAAATCTATTTTTGATAAATCAGACTGATTTGAAAATGTTTGTCGACACCCAGGTTGATGAGAGTGTTGAGGATAAGCATGTAATTTTATCAGATCCAACAAGAAAAATTACATCAGCTGAGGGAATCGAAGGTTTTGGTGCTCTTTTTGTGGATAGATATTCAAAACTTTTGAAAATAATACTACAGAGATCACAGGCAAACAAACTAGCTACAATTGAGACTGTAAAGGCAGGCAAGCCAAAAGACGAGGTCTTTGTAGCGGGTTTAATCATGGACCGAAAAATAGACAGAGATGTTACTAGACTTACGTTTGATGATCCCAGTGGTTCACTTGAGACATTAGTTTTCAAGAAAGAGCTGCAGACAACTGCAAACTCGCTCTTAATAGACCAGTTTGTAATGCAACGTATTAGTACCGGCAAAAATGGTGGTTTTATCACAAAAGAAATTGTCGTACCAGACATACCAGATCATGTAACAAACCGTTCAAAAACAGAGACATATGCTGTTCTAATTTCAGACCTGCATGTGGGTAGCAAATATTTCATGGAAAAAGAGTTTGAAAGTTTTGTCTTATGGCTTTCAAGCCTAGATCCGGTTGCAAGAAAGGTTCGGTTTGTTTTAGTTTGTGGGGATATAATTGATGGTGTTGGGATCTTCCCAAACCAAGACAAAGAGTTGCTTTTAATGGATATTGACCAGCAGATGGAAAAGGCAGCTCAATTACTTGATAAAATTCCAAAACACATCAAGGTGTTTATAATTCCAGGAAATCATGACCCCGGCCGCAGAGCGTTACCACAACCTGCCATACCAGAAAAACATAATTTGGATTTATGGAATAGAGAAAATTTTTTCATGCTTGGTAATCCCTCCATGGTTGAGCTAAATGGCGTCAAGATCTTAATGTTTCATGGCCAGAGTTTGGATGATGTTGTTGGAACTACGCCTGGCCTTAGCTATTCACAACCAGCAAAAGCAATGCGAGTTTTGTTAAAGGCAAGACATTTGAGTCCAATTTATGGAAAACGAACTCCCATAGCGCCTGAGCTTGAAGATATGATGGTAATAAACGAAATTCCCGATATATTCCACTCTGGTCACATTCATGTGGTAGATTTGGATATGTATAGGGGGATCTTGATAGTAAATTCTGGCGCTTGGCAAACCCAGACACCGTATCAGGCAAGTGTTGGAATTACACCAACTCCTGGAATTGCACTCATTGTAAACTTGGCAACACTCAAAGTTTTTAGAAAAGACTTTACTGAAAAAAATTCTGATTTTAATTAATTTAATTCTGTTTTCTAATTTTATAGGATGTCTGCTAAAATTATATCATCTTTAAATGCATTTTTTACTATGTCAGGTTGAATTGTTAAGTTGTATTTTTTCGTCCTACCATGCATTCCTTGATGAACAAGCCTCCCTGTAATTATGCCAGAAAGTTCTATGTCACCCAGCATTTGAGTTACCCTTCTTTGAGTAATCTCTTTTTGGCGAACTGTTTTGCAGAGGTTTTTGTAGGCATGAAATATTTCCCCAGTCGATGCGCCGTTTGTCTTCATGATTGCTATTATAAGCAACTTCTCATGAAGTGGGTATGAGTTTAACACTGTAGTTTCTTTATCCTCTTCCATTTTTTGAGAAGCTCGCCGTATGTGTTCTTCTTTTACAGCGTTAGATTGCTCTCGTTCAGCTAATTCTCCAGCAACACGTAAGAGGTCAATTGCTCTTCTTGCGTCACCGTGCTCTTGGCCTGCCATGGCAGAACAGAGATTTATTGCTGCTTGATCTACAACGCCTTCAATAAATGCCTCTTTTATCCTGCCAATGAGGATTTGTTTTATTTGTTCTACAGTATAATTTGTAAAAACAACCTCTTCTTCACTAAGACTGCTTAACACTCGAGGATCAAGTCTTTCTTTGAATGTTAGATCGTTTGAGATTCCTATGAGTGTAAGTGAGCCTTTCTTAAGTCTCTCATTGGCTCTTGTTAAATTATACAAAATATCTTTTCCCGTTTTTGAAATCAGCTCTGCGAGATAGTCAATCTCATCTATCACAAAAACTGCATTGTAAGAATTTTGTTGGATTGATTCTAAAAGCCTGTTGAATACCTCACTAATTGACAGGCCGGTTGTAGGTAGTTCTTTCTGTGTCTTGAGTCCTAGTTGTCTGCCAAAGCATACTAGTAAGCCGTATAAGGTGGTCTCTTCTTTTGCGTTAGCGTATACCAGTTTTATTGGAAAATCGCTTTTTTCAACTCGTTGTTGAATTTTAGATAAAACAATCTTTACTACAAGTGTCTTACCCGTTCCAGGTTTACCATAAACAAGTAGGTTAGATGGTCGTGATTTTTTAAGAATTGGTAACAACGACTGGGTGACTTTGGCAAGTTCGTCATCCCTATGAAAAATTACCTCTGGGATAAACGTAAAATGCAAGACGTCTCTTTTTCTAAGTAGCGACTTTCCACTTGCTACATTGTCAAGAAGCCGGTCTACTGGATCATGGTTTACCAAGTACCCACACACCTACATTTCTTCTCTGTCCACATATTGACTCTATCTTAAGATAATCTAATTAGAATAGAATCACTAAAGCAAGTTTAGTTTATAATTAATTATTTTTATTTTTCATAAAAAAAATTTTTTTTATTAAGCTAGAGTGGAAACTATGGTGTGTGGGCCTGCCTAAAATTAACTTAACAATTGTTAAGATAGTGTTAAGGTGAGCCCACAAAAAACCCATTTTGACCCCAATATTTCTACTCCAGGCATGAACTATCTTCTTAACAATGTTAACTAGGCAGGTATGACCCCAATATTTCCACTCCAGGCATGGTTTATAATACTTGGTGGGACCATTATGTAGAATAACTGTTAAGGTACTAAAAACCATTAGGCGTGGGCTACGCAGTGAATGTTAACAAACCCACTAGTTAACAAATCTTCTTTGATCTGTTCAAGTGTTAAGGTATTAACCCGATCGATCACGATGACAAAAAAGAAGATTAGAATAGACTTGGAGGATGCTGAAGGAGCCAAGTACAACTTTAGTCTAGAGGGCAACGTTACACGAGAAAAGATGCTTAAGATATTTGAGTTAATGGATTTGATGAATATAGAAGAAAACCAGGAAGGCTCATCTATTTTGGACTCGGTAGGAGCCAAAATATGGAATATTATAGATAAGCACTTTCCACTAGGTATGTTCACCTCATCAACGGTTCTTGAGAAATATGAGGACGAGTATACCGAACCCATCAAACTAAGCATAATATCCACATACCTAGCTAGATTTGCCTCTAAAGGTAGGGTAGTGAGAACAAAACAGGGTAGAGGGTGGACCTATCAAATAATTAAAATCCCTCAAAAACAACACAACACTTTCCTAAGCAAGTAATGCCTCATAACTAGGAAATTATTACTTTCTTTATAACAAGATGGTCCTGATTCATTACCACCTTAACATAATCACCCCTTTGCAGCTCCAAAAACTTCCTGAATTGTTTTGGGATTGAGATTGTGCCACCAGATGTAATCTTGACCAACTCTTCATTCTCTTGTATAGTCATATTATTAAATAATTAGTTTCTATATTTAAGATTTTATAATTTTAATAAT
>CAYZOW010000002.1:45336-53689 GCA_964480245.1 uncultured Nitrosopumilaceae archaeon
AGTCATATTATTAAATAATTAGTTTCTATATTTAAGATTTTATAATTTTAATAATTTAATAAAATGGGTAGTTTTAGGGTGAATTGGTAATGAATATCAAACTTCTACTGCTGAACTGTTGTTATTTTAATCATGCCGATCTTAGCTTTACCCTTATCGGTTATGTAGTAGGTAAAGGGCTTAGTTTTCATGTTTCGTTCCACATAACCTTCTTCAAAGAGTTTCTTCATCAACCTTGATGTGTGCTCTCTTGTTCTACCTATTGTGATTTGTATATCACGTGATGTCATTGACTTTTCTGTGATTAGCTTCAACACATAATCTGTAGCATTACCGAAGTTCATGTTGTGCATACGTTCCTTGATCTCCTCTTGAGAGCTAGCACGCAAATCTTGCCTTACATGCCTTTCTACACTCTTTAACAATGGTTCTGATACCTGGCCCTCACTACCCAACTCGAGAGAATCCAAACGTATCTTCATATCAATTAGTTGGTTCTCATAGTACTGTAAGCGTTCCATATGAGAACTAAGTTGATCCGCACCTGTTCTTATGAGGGGTTTCACCTTATTATATATCACAATGGCAAAAAAGCCGCTCAGAAATGCAAGAAAAACACCAATCATCACATCTACATCAGGAATCTCTACTAACATCACACAACTTCATCAAAGATTGTGATTTATCATGTTAGAGCAACTTTTTTTCACACACCACACATCAATCACAACATCATAACTACCCTAGATTATACTGGCTTTTTGTGCTTGAAATAAACCAACATCACACCCTACAAGCGCGGCGCAGTAGCTCTTCAATCACAGTGATGATTTCTTCTTCCCTTTCAGGGAAAACATCACTACTTTGTATCACAGAAACCTGTTCGGAAAGCCCTGACATTAACTCCATATCCTCCGGCCTAAGCACTCCAAGACCCCTAAGCAGGATGACAGAGTAGTACAAAGCCAGCAACTTATCTCTTGATTGCTTTACTTGCCTGAAATATGCCCCTTTTGTTATACTAAACCTGCTTTTTTGTAGGTTTGATTGATTTAGAATAATTTGAATTTGTCTTTCAGTAAACAATGATTTTTTTATAATTTGTTTTATTATATTATTAAAAATAGGATCTTGAGACTCTACCATAGCTATACAAATCTGTATACAAAGTTCAAATTAAACTTTAAAAAGTTCATGATTAAGCAGACATATGACAAGCGTAGAAGGCTATCTTAAAACCACCCTTAAGAAAAAGAAAGCTTTACTTTTCATTCTCATCGACTCTGAAATATCTAAGATAAAATCCGCAATTACACTTGCAAAGAATGTTGAGAAGATTGGTGCCTCTGCAATTCTTGTTGGTGGGTCATCAGCTACAGATCAGCTTGGCATGACCGAGGTTGTCAAATCTCTAAAAAAACCACTAAAAATTCCAATCATCCTCTTCCCCGGCAATGTGACAGGCATTGTCCCTGGGGCTGATGCAATTTTGTTTAGCTCACTTTTGAACTCTGAAAATCCATACTTTATCTCACAAGCCCAAGCACTGGGAGCACCAAACGTCCTAAAATTTGGTCTTGAGGCACTTCCAACAGCTTACATCGTGATAGGTGAGGGAACGTCAACTTGGTTTGTGGGAGCTGCAAGAGCCATACCATTTGATAAGGCAAACATAGCAGCCATGTATGCTCTCTCAGCACAATACCTTGGAATGAGATTTGTCTATCTTGAGGCGGGCTCTGGTGCATCATCTCATGTGAAACCAGAGATGGTAAAAGCAGTTCGCAAAGTCTTCAAGGGGTTTTTGATCGTAGGTGGTGGAATACGAAACTCTCAAACCGCAGGGGAGCTTGTTAAAGCTGGAGCCAACGCCTTAGTTGTGGGAACACTAGCAGAAAAAAGCGGCAGTCTCAAAATTCTAGCCGATATTGTAAAAACCATCCAGAGTGTAAAGAGATAACATGTCTGAGAATGTGGCACTGCGGCTCCAAGAGACTCCAATGCCTAATTATTATTTAGATTACTATACAAAAATCTCAAACGAGGTTTTTTCTACCTTTGAGAAGGCGGCCGCTGCAAAATCTACCCTTGCTGACTCGTCTGGAATGGTAGAGCCAAAAATTGCATTTGATTTGGCAGATCGTGTCTCCAAAATGCATGAGATTGATGTTACTGATAATTTGAGAGCTCTAATACAAAAAACCACAAAAGAGCTTGCTGCCTTAACTCTTTCTGAAGAGATTGCACTAGGTAAGTATTCTGGATCAGACGCCACACTGGAAGAAAAACTTGACTTGGCGGTAAGAGTAGGCCTTGCCATCGTAACTGAGGGGGTTACTATAGCTCCACTCCAAGGGATCCATGAAGTAAAGATAAAGAAGAATCGGGATGGTTCCGAGTACCTATCTGTCTCTTTTGCTGGTCCTATCAGGTCAGCTGGAGGAACAGAGGCTGCGTCTACAATGCTTATTGCAGATCATGTTAGAAAGATTGCCGGCCTTGCAAAGTACGAGGCAAACTCCTTTGATGATGAGACTGGCAGGTTTGTAGAAGAGTTAAGACTCTATGAAAGGGAAGTTGGCAGCTTTCAGTTTCATGTTCCAGCTGAGGACGTTGTTGCTGTGATATCAAATCTACCAGTAGAGCTAAACGGTGTTGATACCGACGCAATAGAAATTGTCAGTCATAGGAACATGACTCGAATTAGCACAAACAGGGTACGGGGTGGTGCACTTCGAGTTCTAAACGATGGCTTGATTGGAAGATCAAGAAAGTTGCTAACACTCATTGAACTATTCAAACTTGATGGGTGGGACTGGTTAAAAGATCTCAAAGGGGCAATCCAAACTGGTGACGAGGATGCTGCCTCTCATAGGATGAGAGAGGTCATAACTGGAAGGTCTGTCCTCTCAATGCCAAAAAAACTTGGGGGGTTTAGACTTAGATATGGTAGAGCATGTAACACGGGCTTTGCCACAATTGGAATACATCCTGTTGTAGCAGAGATACTAGACCACGCCGTAGCTGTTGGAACCCAGATCAAACTTGATATTCCAGGTAAAGCCTCGACTATTGCTTTTGTAGATTCACTTGACACTCCAATAGTTAGGCTTGTAAACGGAAATGTTGTAAAAATCAAAAACACAACTCATGGGATCAAACTAAAAGGTCAGATTGAAAAAATCCTACATCTTGGCGACATTCTGATCAGCTATGGTGACTTTTTGGAAAACAACGCCGAGCTTGTGCCTACCGCATATGTGGAAGAATATTGGATAGAAGAGCTAAAAACAAAACTTGTAAAATACGAGTCACAGGATCCGACTCTTTTGCAATACATCTCAAAAATTCCAAGTTTAGATGAGGCGTTTAAAATCTCACTTGATTTTAACCTACCACTTCATCCAGCCTACCTCTATTTTTGGGACCAGTTATCATCTCAAGAATTTGAACAGATCCTAAAACCGGTAAGTGTAGAGACAGACTTGATAATCTACCAAAAAAATTGTAAAGAAATCCTTGAAAAACTTGGTGTACCACATGAGATTGCAAAGGATACAATTCTACTAAAAACAACCGAAGCTAAGATTTTCTTTTATTTGCTTTTTAGAAAACAAATCAAACTAGATAATTCTCTGACTGTTCCCCAAATAATTTCACAAGCATCTGGAATAAAGATCTGTAGCAAGTTTTCTACCGCAATAGGAGTAAGGGTGGGTAGGCCAGAAAAAGCTGCAGCAAGAAAGATGAAACCACCAGTTCACACACTATTTCCTGTGGGTAATAAAGGTGGGGCATCACGCGATTTAGTCAAGGCATCAAAACAGGCCGACTTTTACTGCAACATCAGCAATCGGATTTGCAAAAACTGTAACGAACCATCAATTGGAATATCTTGTCCAAAATGCAAAAATAAAACAACGTTGGTTTTTGTTTGCCCCATTTGCAGAGCTGAGCTTGATTCTAATTTCTGTTCAAAGTGCAAGAAAAATGCGGTTTCACATACATACAAGGCATTTCCTCTCAAAGAACGACTTCTTGCTGTACAGGAAAAGACTGGCATCCGAGTTCAAGAGCCATTCAAGGGAGTAAAAGAACTCATAAATCAAGACAGGATAGCGGAACCTCTCGAAAAAGGCATCATAAGACAGAGTCTAGGCCTCACTGTATTCAAAGATGGCACGATAAGATTTGATGCAACAAACGCACCTCTTACTCACTTTAAACCAGAATGGATTGGCACCTCATTAGAGAAGCTTGCAGAGCTTGGCTATACTCATGACACTGACGGCAAACCACTTGTCAGGCCTGATCAATTTGTTGAGCTCAGGATACAGGATGTTATCATCCCATCTGAGTGTGGGGAATATCTGGTCCAAACATCTCAATACATTGACAAAGAATTTGAAAAGCTATTTGCTCACTCGGCTTTTTACAAAGTGAAAAACATCAATGATCTCGTTGGGCATCTAATAATTGGATTAGCTCCTCACACCTCAGTTGGAATTGTTGGGCGAATAATTGGATATACAAACACACACGTGTGCTACGGTACACCTGTATGGCACTCTGCAAAGAGGCGTGACGCGGATGGTGATGCTGACTCGATTATGCTTTTAATGGATAGCCTCCTCAACTTCTCAAGACAGTTTCTGTCAGACAGAATAGGCGGGCTTATGGACGCACCTCTACTGGTACAACCAGTTGTTATACCACAAGAGGTGCAAAGACAAGCACACAACTTTGAGGTCGCAAGCACCTTACCAATCTCGTTTTTTGAGGCAACTTTGGCACGACAAAAAGCAAGTGAAGTAAAGGACGTTGAAACTTTGAAATCAAGACTTGAGACAGAAAAACAATTTTACGGATATGGATTTACCCACATCACATCCACACTTACGACATCTAGATCTAGGAGCGCCTATTCCACACTCGGATCAGTTTTGGAGAAGCTTGACATGCAGATCAGGACTGCAGATATGATTAGTGTTGTAGATCCTAATGAGGTGGTGTCTATGGTTATGACTACACATCTTTTACCAGACATCATGGGTAATCTACGGGCATATTCAGGACAATCATTTAGATGCACTGCATGTGGTGCAAGCTACAGAAGGATCCCTCTTTCACAAAATTGTACGGAATGTGGCAACAAACTCATTCAGACTTTAACGAGGCCTTCCGTAAGCAAATACCTCAAGCTTGCAAAGAGATTGCTTGACAAATATGAAATTGATCCATACTTGAGGGGAAGAGTTCTTGCTCTTTTAGACGAATTAGAATTAGTGTTTGGAAAAGAAGACAGTGAGCAGGCTCTACTTACTGACTATGCTTAGTGAAGTTTGACGTATTCATAAGCACCAAGCTTGTTATCAAAACAATAGTGAACTTTTTGGTAATTTTTTCTAAATGATTTTACTTCAGCTGCGACTTTTTGCTTGTCTTTTTTGTCCACCACAACTTTTTTGATGAAGCTTGCAACCTCTTTCATCTCTGATTCTTTCATGCCCAGACGTGTCAATTCGGCAACACCAAGTCTAATGCCACCTGGATGAAAGTAATTCCTTCCAGCCTTGATATCACCTGGTATAAGTTGCCTGTTTACAATTATGTTTGCTTTTTCCAGATCAGCCTCAATTACACCACCATCACCAAATGAAAGTACATTTACCACGATTTGATGGGATTTGGTAAAACCGTGTTTTTCACCCAACACTCCAAAACTAAATGAGTTTAAAGCCTCTGCAAGTGCTTTTGCATTTTTTATTACCTGACCTGCATAATCCTTTCCGAACTCGATCATTTCTGCAAACGCAATTGCTTTTCCAGCTACATGGTGTAGATGATGATTACTTGTCACCCCAGGAAATGTGGCCTTTTTAATCTCCTCTCCATACTTTTCAAATGAGACAACCATTCCACCCTGTGGGCCAAACAAAGTCTTATGAGTACTCATGGTCATAGCATCTGCCCCCTCTCTCAAAGGATCTTGGAACTGTCCTCCTGCAATTAGGCCAGCAACATGAGCTCCATCATAATTAACAAACATCTTGTAACCTTTCAGAAAATCTGCAAGTTCCTTAACAGGGTGTGGAAACAAAAAAACAGATCCGCCAAACATAGCCATTTTTGGAGTTCTGCCAGCCTTTTCAAGCTCAACTACTTTTTGCTTTGTCTTATCTACATCAATTGACATCTCTTCTACATCAAATGGATAGAACTCTATGTCTAATCCATGTACAAGACCTGCAGTTCCAGCATGCTCTTTTTTACCATGAGATATATGTCCTCCAGACGGAATTGAGGGCGCTAGCATTACATCACCCGGATTTGTAAAAGCGGAATAAACGGAAAGGTTAGCTACAACACCAGAAATTGGTCTTACATCAACAAACTCTGCCCTAAACAATTCTTTTGCAAGCTCGATGCACTTGAATTCCACTTTGTCAATGTAAGTGCAACCGGCATAGACACGCTCACCTGGCCAACCTTCTGCATATCTATTTGCAAAGTCCGAAATTGCAGCTTCTCTTACAGCAGGACTGGAGACGTTTTCACTTGCAATGAGAGGAATAGAGTTTGCAAACCACTCATTATGCTCTTTTAACATCAAAAGTACTTCTTTGTAAGCTTCCTTTGGTGAGGATGCCGTCATGTCGTGTGGGGTCAACTTTCCTAATTTAAAAACATCGTTTGAGATTTTCGGGAAAATTTACTTGTCTATTAAAAACTAAAAATTCAGATACTGATAAAGATATAAAAAGGGAACAAAGGGCTTTACTGAATTATGTCTCAAGGCGGAATTCCGGTCGTCATTCTAAAAGATAGCGCTACCCAGACAAAGGGTCGTGATGCTCAGAAAAATAACATTATGGCTGCAAAACTAATTGCAGACATTATTCACACAAGCCTTGGTCCAAGAGGAATGGACAAGATGCTTGTGGATTCTCTTGGCGATGTAACCATAACAAATGATGGCGCAACAATTCTAAAAGAAATTGATGTTCAACATCCAGCTGCAAAGATGCTTGTTGAGATTGCAAAAGCAACTGACAATGAAGTCGGAGATGGAACTACCTCAGCTGTCATTGTTGCGGGCGCACTTCTAGAAAACGCTGAGGCACTGATAAACCAAGAAGTTCATCCAACCATAATTGTAGATGGATACAGAAAGGCAGCTCAAAAGACAATCCAACTTTTGGAAAAGCTGGCAGACAAGGTAGATCCAACAGACAAAGAAATTCTTGGTAAAATTGCTAGAACTTCAATGCAGACAAAGCTTGTCAGAAAGGACTCTAGTGGTTTATCTGATATGATAGTAAAAGCCGTACTTGCCGTAGCTGAAAAAACAGATGATGGATACACTGTCGATATAGATGACATTAAAGTGGAAAAGAAAGCAGGTGGTTCCATAAAGGATACTCATCTTACAAAAGGAATCATTCTTGACAAAGAGGTAGTTCATAGTGGCATGCCAAAAAAGATTACCAACGCAAAGATTGCGTTGATCAATAGTGCTTTGGAGATTGACAAAACTGAGTTTGATGCAAAGATCAACATATCAAATCCAGAGCAGATGAAGTCGTTTTTGGATGAAGAAAATAAGATGATCAAAAACATGGTGGACAAGGTTATTGCATCGGGCGCAAATGTATTGTTCTGTCAAAAAGGAATTGATGACATTGCCCAACATTATCTTGCAAAGGCTAGTATACTTACAGTAAGGAGAATAAAGGAAAGTGATCTAACAAAGCTTGCCAAAGCAACTGGAGCTAGAATCGTAACAAATCTTGCTGATTTATTTGACAAAGACTTGGGTTCAGCAGAGAACGTAGAAGAAATAAAGATTGAGACAGACAGATGGGTTTTCGTGGAAGGTTGTAAGCATCCAAAGGCAGTAACCATTCTTGTCCGTGGGGGTTCACAGAGAGTTGTTGACGAGGTTGAGAGATCGGTTCATGATGCACTCATGGTTGTGAAAGATGTTATAGAAAAGCCGATGATCGTAGCTGGCGGTGGTGCACCTGAGACCTATGCTGCAACAAAGCTTAGAGAGTGGGCAAAGACACTTGAAGGACGAGAACAGCTTGCTGTAGAAAAGTTTGCAGATTCACTTGAAGTAATTCCAATTACACTAGCTGAAAATGCTGGCATGGATCCAATTGATACTCTCGCATTACTCCGTTCAAAACAACTCAAAGGAAGCAAATGGACTGGAATAGATGTAATGAAAGGAACAGTAGCAAGCATGCACTCTAGTGATATTTTCGAGCCGCTCTCTGTTAAGAATCAGATTATCTCCTCTGCTACTGAAGCTGCATGCATGATTCTTAGAATTGATGATGTAATTGCA
>CAYZOW010000002.1:53789-70825 GCA_964480245.1 uncultured Nitrosopumilaceae archaeon
CTCCTCTGCTACTGAAGCTGCATGCATGATTCTTAGAATTGATGATGTAATTGCAATTACAAAATCTACTGGCCCTCCACCAGGTGGTGAAGGAATGGGAGGAATGGGAGGAATGGGAGGAATGGGTGGCATGGGCGGTATGGGTGGAATGCCACCAATGGACATGTAAGTACCTTACAAACAAATTTTAAAGACAACTCATCAAAGGTTTATTTGCCGATTCTTATTACGAAATTTTATGCAAAAAGGCGGCTCAAAAATTCTTACTGGCATAAAGTATGTTTATTTGACATTTTTCTTTGCTCTACTTTCTGGACTCTTTTATCCCATAATAGAAAGAGGCGCAAGTGCAAATGGAGTCATTATGGGAGTGATTGTTCTCTTTATTGGTCTTGCAGGAGCATTATGTCTATACAAAGCTAGTACGTCCGAGAAAAAACAAAAGACATACCTTATTACGGGATCTGTGATTTTAGCTATATCATTACTGCTTGTTTTTGCAGCTTCTGGAAGACTGTAGATTAGATATCAAAATACAGATAGAACTCATATGGATGGGGTCGTATAGACATCTCACGATGATCCTTTCTTTCTAACTCTATAATTTTGTCAAGTACCTCATTTGTAAATATTGGAGCTAGGAATTTTCTATCACTTTCAAGTGAATCAAGGGCTTCCCCAAGATTTGCAGGTAATGATTTGATTCCTTTTGCTTCGCGCTCTTCCCTACTCATCTTGTAGATATCCTCATGAATTGGGTCTCCTGGTTCAATCTTCTTTTTTAACCCATCAAGTCCTGCAGCAAGTACGGCAGAAAAGACAAGGTAGGGATTTGAGGAAGGATCTGGCGCTCTGAACTCTAATCGTTTTAATTTTGCGTATTTTTCTCCCCTAAAGTGAGCAGGAACTCTTACTATTGCAGATCTGTTGCCTGTACTCCACGCAATGTAAACAGGCGCTTCATAACCTGGAACCAGTCTATGATAGGAATTTGTTGTCGGTGCAACTATTGCAGCTAACGCCCTTGCATGATTCATTATCCCACCGCAAAAATATCTTGCAGTCTGGCTAATCTCTTCTTTGTCATCTTCATCAAAAAAGGTATTTTTGTTATCTTTCCAAAGACTGACGTTTGTGTGCATGCCAGAGCCGGCATCCATCGCTATTGGTTTTGGCATCATTGTGGCAACCTTACTGTACTTTTGCGCAACATTTCTTACCACATACTTGTAGGTTTGTGCACCATCAGCCGCATTTGTTAGATAATCATAACGAATATCAATTTCACACTGACCTGCGGTTGCAACCTCGTGGTGATGATTATCACACAATATGCCAAAATTTTCGTTTAAGCATTCAACACACTCATTTCTAAATTCTGTTAACGTGTCAGACGGAGTACTTGGATAATACCCCTCTTGCAAACCCATCGGGTAGCCTGTTCCCTCTTGGCTCCACGGTGCTTCTTTTGACTCTATTGAGTATGATTGCCCCTTGTATGGTGTTAACACATCCCAATGGATCTTATCAAAAACAAAAAACTCTACTTCTGGCCCCCAAAAACTATGGTCAAATCCTTGAGTCTTGAGGTGTTTTTCTGCCTTTTGTGCTATGGCTCGTGGGTCTGTATCAAGCCTGCCCTTATTCCAACCCCAGTAGACATCACAAATCAACCTAGCAGTCTTACCATTAATCATCCAAGGAATAATAGCAAAGGTGTTTGGATCAGGCTTGAGTATCATATCTGATTCGTCTACGCTTGCAAATCCAATAATTGAAGAACCGTCAAGCTTTGGTAACCCATCTTCCATTTGTTCCTGCGTAAACAAGTTAGCAGAAATTGTTGTATGATGGAATCTTCCCGTCAATCCTGTGAATTGTAGATCGATAAATTTTATTTGTTCATGTTTTATTTTTGCAAAAACCTCATCAGCTGAATAATAAATTGAAGTGGGTTCTCCACCAATCACTTTATATGGCAATTTGGTTCCTTGATCATACCACGAGGAATCGGTCATTTAAGGATTATTGGGTGTGCAAATGTCTGAAATAAAAAAAATTGACGTAAGCTTGGTGTATAGTATCTTATTGCGAGAAACAGAAAATGATTCGGTTCAGGAAATTGATCCACAACTTTATTCTAACATAGCTGAGTTACTTGGCAAGCTAAAAAATCAGGGATATGATGGAATTGAATCAAAAATCAAAGACTCACTTGTCCAGATGATAAGTGATATGACATCACTTCTTTTAAAGATAAGAATTGAGAAGACAATAAAATTAGATGAGCTTGATTACACCAATTTACTTGATGAAGAAAGATACATACTAGATTCTGAAGATCAGCTACGGCAAAGAAAAGATACAATTCTTGCGGCAACACTAAACGGTAGACTAAAACTTCTTGAAACAGTAGCTAAAAATCACAAGTCAAGAACCGTCGTAGTACGATTCTTAAAGTCAATAGACCAAATAGTAGGCTCGGATCTTCAGAAATATGGCCCTTTTGAGGCAGAAGAGGTTGCCACTCTTCCTTTTGAGAACGCACGTGCTCTCATTACCAAAAAAATTGCTGTAAAAGTAAGCTGGGAAGACTAGAAATTACCTTAACTGTTTTTGCAGAATAAATGTCACACCTAGGAATAGATATTGACTTTTATTTTTTGCTAACCATATACCCAGTTGCAGGACTCTTTATTGTAGAAACTATTTGTAGAGTAGCAAAGATTCCGTCTTGGGTAAAACTTGTAGCTCAAGGAATAACATGTGTCGGATTTGGAATAGCATACGTTACTTTGATTGTAGCACACTGGATTACTGCCGTGGTTCTTTTAGCATTATCATTTGCACTATTTTATCAAGCCAGAATTGCTAAGATAAAACCAGAACAATCAATCTAGTCACTGAATTTAACAAACTTTTCAAAAAACACACCAATACCACCAAAACATATTTACAGAATACATTGTGATAAACAACAGATTTTCAAAATGCTCAAAGATAAAGTAGCAATTGTAACTGGTGCAAGCAGTGGAATAGGATATGCAACTGCACTTGCTTTAGCAAAGGAAGGAACAAAAGTAGCAATTGCTGCAAGAAGAACTAAACAATTAGAACAATTACAAAACGAAATTACACAAAATGGTGGCGAATGTTTAGTTGTTTCTTGTGATGTAACAAAACGCAAAAACTGTGAATCACTAATAGATGCTGTAGTAAAAAAATGGAATTGTGTAGACATTCTAATTAATAATGCTGGCATTATGCCACTTAGCTTTGTAAAAAACATAAAAGTTGATGAATGGGAACAAATGGTGGATGTCAACATAAAGGGAGTACTATTTTGCACTGCTGCAGCAATACCACACATGATTAGCCAGAACTCTGGCCATATTGTCAACATATCTTCAATCGCAGGCAGAATTGTATTTCCTGCTGGCAGTGTTTATTGTGCAACAAAATTTGCAGTGAGAGCATTTAGTGAGGGACTACGACAAGAACTCAGCACTAAACATAAAATCAGAGTTACAACCATAGAACCAGGAATTGTAGCAACTGAGCTTACAAACACAATCACTGACAAATCGTTAGAATCTTTCTTAAAATATGCACAAACCATAGAAACTTTACAATCATCTGATATTGCCAATACTATATTGTTTGCACTAAATTCACCACCACACATGAATGTAAATGAAATTATGGTAAGACCAACTCAACAAGAAAGATAGCAGCATTGGTGATATCTATAAAATCTGCAAACATTCTGATTCTTGGTGGCGGGTTTGGTGGTCTTGCAGCTGCAAATGAGCTAAGACAAAATCTATCATCTGATTTCAAAATTACTGTAATTGATAAAAAAGACTATTTCATGATGGATCTTGTAAAACTCTGGATCTTAAATGGCACAAGGGAGTTTGAGTTTTCAAAAAAACCGCTACAGCCTATAACCAAAAAGGGGATTGATTTTATCAACGATGAAATAGTCAAAATAGACCCAAAAAACAAGACTGTTACAACAAGGTCAAAAGAACTATCTTATGATTACCTTATCGTTTCTCTTGGTGCAGATTTAGCGCCAGAACAAATTCCTGGGCTTTCAGAGCATGGACTAATCCTGTATGAGATCAAAGACGTACCAAAAATTCGTGATGCAGTTAAGCAAATAAGATCAGGCAAAATTGTTATGGTAATAATGAGCATGCCGTACAAATGTCCACCCGCTCCATACGAAGCCGCTCTTCTCATCAAATCAATGCTGAAAGATTCTGGGATTTCTGAATCAGTGCAGATTGATTTTTACAGTCCTGCACCAATAACACTTCCAGCAGCAGGGCCTCAGGTAAGTGAAGAACTTTTACAGCTACTAAAATCAAAAGGCATTAACTTTCATGGTTCCCACAAAACGATCTCAGTTGGAGCAAACACTCTCAAGTTTGAAAACTCTGAAACTGGTTTTGATCTTCTTATAGCAGTTCCTCCTCACAAGGCTCCGACAGTTGTTGTGGAATCTGGCTTTACACAACAAGGTAAATTCATACGAGTTGATAGAAGCTGTAAAACAAGTTTTGAAAATGTGTATGCAATAGGAGATGTAAACGAGATAATGGTTACAGATAAGATAGCGGTTCCAAAAGCAGGAATTTTTGCAGAAGGCGAGGGAGTTACTGTTGCTAAAAACATAGTCTCACAAATAAAAAGAGAACAAGAAAAAGCAATCTTTGATGGAAAGGGAGGTTGCTTTGTTGAGGTTGGAAAGAAAATTGCAGGATACTTGGAAGTTGATATGTTTGCAAGTCCTAATCCTATTACTTTACTTAAGCAACCCGCACAAGAACACTTTATGGATAAAGAAAAATTTGAAAAAGACAGACTTGCTAAATGGCTATGATTTTCTGCAATTGTTCCAGTTAGATCCTACGATTTAATAATTTCACTATTACCCCTCAACTTGAGGGGCCGTAGTCTAGCTTGGTTATGATGCCAGCCTGGGGTGCTGGAGATCGCGGGTTCAAGTCCCGCCGGTCCCATATTTTCAGGCAATCTAGACACAACTAGTTGCAATTCATCCAATATTGTCAAATTTCTGTAGGCTTTTCCACAAATACCAAGTTGCTACACTACGATACGGCTTCCATCTCATTCCTATCTCTTCTACCTCCTTTGGTTTTGGCAGATCTGGCAGTGAAAAAGCTAACTGAACTCCCTTTCTTAATCCAAGATCACCAACAGGTAAGACATCTAATCTTCCACATGAAAAAATCAAAAACATCTCTGCAGTCCACCGTCCTATTCCTTTCACTTGAGTAAGTTGTGCAATTATTTCTTCATCGCTTTCTTTTGATAAAGTTCTGATTTTAAGATCACCGCTCTCAATTTTTTTTGCAAGATCTTTCAAATATCCAACTTTCATCTTGGAGAGTCCAACAGAGCGAAGCTTGTAATCTTTCGTGTTTAGAATTTGAATAGGCTTGGGAAAGCTTGGGTATAGTTTCTTGAATCTTCGTATGATGGCATCTGCAGCAGCACTTGCAAGTTGCTGTGAAATGATTGCTTCAACTAAGGCCGCAAAGTGATTGTTTCGCTTTTTTATTTGGAAATCTCCCACACGATCAATAATTTTAACAAGTTTTCGATCTTGTTTTAGAAAGCGAATTGCATGTTGAACAGTCATTTTCTAATTTGGCTCAGGGTGTATTGTTACTACTGCATTTTTAATCTGACTTCTTATTTTGTGCTCAATTTCAGATATTATATCATGAACTTTTTCAATTGAAAGATTTCCATCAAATGAACAGTCTATATCTATTTTGAAAACATCTTGAAGCTGAAAAGTAATCACCCTTCCTATTTTTTTCACAGTTGGGTATTCCTTAATTATTTTGGTAATTTGTTCCTCCACAGTTATATTTTCAACACCAGGGCTCTTTGGTATTGCAAGATAAGGCTCCAAATGTACCGTAATGTGATTTATGTTAGGAACGGTGCCTCTGACCTGCCTTTCTATCTCATCTGATACCTTGTGCGCATCTTTAAGTGACATGTTTCTATCTACCATTACATGCAAGCTTATGAAGATCCCTTCTTTAGATGTAGACGAGTTAACATTGTGTACTCCTTTAACTCCTTTTACGGAAGACGCAACATTGTTCACTTTTGAATCAAGAGGCGCATCCTTCCAAGTTGGCTCAAAGTGAACAGTAACTCTGGAGTTTGTAATTGAGTTTGTAATATTTTTTTCTACATTACTGCTAATTTTATGTGCCTCTTCAAAACTTGCAGCACCACTTAAAGATATAGTAACATCAGCAAAAATTTCGTTTCCAGCTCGTCGCATCTGTACAGATTCTGTGCCCATTACACCTTCTGTGTTGCTTACAATGTTTTGCACTTTTTTTACCATGCTTGCTGGAATTGCGTCCGTAAGATCAAGTGTTGTTCTGTGAATTAGCTTTATACTAAGAACTGCAAGAAGAGCTCCCAGAATTAATGCGGCAATAAAATCTCCTTGGAAAAAGCCAACTGTAACTAACAAGATTCCAACCATTGCAACAAGAGTAGAACCTAGATCCATAAACGCATGATAAAAGTCAGCTCTTAGCGTTGTCCCTTCAGTTTTCTTTAAGGCTTTACTGAGAATTGTAATTCTGGCTCCATCTGCACATAGAGTATACACTGCAGCCCAAATTGCAATCATACCAGGCAAAATTGCCGGAGGTGGACTCTGCATCCTTAGAATAGATTCGTATATGAAAAAACCAGCTATGAGAAGAATTGCTATACCACCAATAAAGCCGCCTACAGTCTCTATCTTACCATGGCCGTATGTGTGTTCAAGATCTGGTGGTTTTATTGCCCATCTTGCTGCGAGAAGCAAGATCGCAGTAACGACAGAATCAAGTACCGCATGTATGCTATCTGTGACTAGCGCAAGGCTGTTAGAATATACTCCTATTACAAACTCTACTACAAATGCAGAAATTATTATGACTAAAGAAAGTGTTAGGGTTCTTGTTTTAAGATCTTGTAAGCTCAAGCCTTTTCTAACCCCAATACTCCCAGTACATTTTCAAAGTTTTTGCGTGACTGGTCATTTTTGTATTTTCTAAGAGAAGCAATTAATTTTCTTCGTTGAGGTGCCTTAATGATTCTTTTAATAATCTTGGCTATGCCAGAACCGATAAAGATACTTTGAGTTGCTGACGTGACATTTGAAGTTCTTCTGTTTACACTTGCGCTTTCAAAATCTATTATACAAATTGATTTACCAACAATCACATGCTTGTGTATGTAACTTAGCTCTCCGTGATCAAGTCGTATTTTGTCCATAGTATAACAATCTTCAAGGATCTTTCTTATTACAGATTTGAGCTTTGCAGCACTTCCTTTACCCTTTAATTCTTTTACCCAATCGATTATTTTTTTGCCTTCAAGATATTCCATTATTATGAAATTCTTGCTACTAGCTACAAGTTTTGGACCCACACCTACTTCATTTGCAAGCCTTAGAAGTCTTGCTTCGCTGTCCATCTCAGATCTGCTAGAATCAGTTCGACGGATCTTCAAAGCAACCTCCCTCATTCTTTGTTTTGATAGAACTACAACTCCGACATAGCCCTTGCCTAACACATGTAATGAATTAAGCATGGACTCACCACTAAATGAGACTCCTTTGATTCCAAGTTTTTTAAGCTCTGAAACTCGTTTTGTAAGTTCATGTTTTGTTGCTTTTGGATATCCAAGTATTGTAGAATATGGTTCTTCAACAAGCTTGTTAAGGGGAACCAAAGACAAGTCCATCTGTAGTGATAAGCTCTGAGAGAGCCTTTTTAATGGATTTGCTTACAGCTTGCTTTCCGTTTAACACTTTGAATCCTTTCCTGATATCAGGCACTAGACCTCTTGGTATGCCTGAGCTTGAAAGATTTCTTCTCAAAAGGTATTGTAAAAACGGTCTTACATCATAATGCACCCTTTCTTGTAGCGACAAAAGTTTAGCACTCTCATCAATCCACATCAGCTGGGTTTTCTTTGAATTTTTTGCAATATAGTTTTCTGATTCTTTTCTTTTAAAAATATCCGGTCCTTTTTTAATCATATGCCTTTCAATTTTTAATGATCTTAAAAGAAAAAGTAGCGCAACCTCTGATTTTTCATCTGTCACAGCAGAGCTTCTTAACACTTCAAAACCTGCAAGCCTAAGCTGCCCTGACACAGCATTTGATGCACGCTTTATCTGACCCCAAACTATATCCGGGCTTCTTTTTTTGTAATTGAATCTAACAATTATTGTATTCTGCAGATTCTTTCTGTTTAGATGTCTTGGTTTTGCTCTAAAAAACGATAATGAGGGCTTTTTCAAAAATTTTCTTGAAGCAAGAATAAACTTACCTACACTTTCCGCTGAAATCGCAGTTCCAAGATTTCTGTTACTGTCAATCGGATCTATTATGATAAGAGGAGCCTCAAATTTTTTTGTGGGGTTTCCTATTACCTGGTGCTGTGTAAAATTTGATGCAACTTCAAGTACTCCAAGAAAACTCCCATGGTGTTGTACAAGAACTTCTGCAACGTAACCACCAAAACCCTCTTTTGCAATTTCTGCCCCATAGATCCCAATTCCAATTAGGAATTTTTTTAGTAACCTTACATCATCTTTTTTTGACTGGTCAAGTGACTGTAGTATGTATTTTGTATGAAACGAGGATCTATCAGCGGCGCTCTTCCACTGTCCGGCCTCTACATCATAACAGGGTACAACATTTACTCGTGTGTCATCTATTATTGCCTCTACATAGGGATGTTCTGAATACCTGACGTACGGCTTGAATTTTCTAAGGGAATTAAAACCGATCTCTTTTCCAACAACCTCAAATCTCTTCTCATCCGTATCTTTTTTCAGCTTTACAAATATGTCCAAGTCCACCTCGCCTGAAAGCCAAGTTCCTTTTGCGTAAGATCCACCAAGCTCAACTCCTATAACTTCAGGATATTTTGTAGCTTGCTCTTTTACTAATTGAAGTGCAGATTCAGAGATTTTTTTTATCTTTTCTTGTTCCTTTTCGGCGGGTATGGAAATTTTTTTAGCTTGATCTAAAACTTTCATTGTTTTGCTTTTACCACCTGTAAATCAGAGTATATAGGCCCAGTTGGTGTTAAGATACTTTTCTTAAACTTTAGCTCAGAAATCACACTACGACCAATCTCTATAGTTTTAAACCGGTTTAATTCTTGTGATATGTCATTAATTCTGTTTTTGATTCTAAAGATGGTGAGATGTGGTTTGAACGGCTTGTCACTTCTAAATCCTAATGGACTAAGCTTTTCTTCCACCTGTACAGCAAGCTTGATGAGGCTTGTACCAGCAACATCATCAACACCAATCCATACTACACGCGGTGATCTAGGATTTGGAAAAGCGCCAACACCTGCCAAGTTCACTTCTATTGGATTAAAAGAAACATCATTCAAAGACTCCATAACTTTTTGGGCCATCTCTTCTGATATCTCACCCAAAAAAAGTAATGTAAAGTGCATGTTTTCTTTGCTTACTGGCTTTGCTTTGATTTGTAGATCTGACTGTAACTTTGCTATAGCATTCAAGACGTTTTCGTTACTAATTTCTACAGCTACAAAAGTTCGCATTACAAATTTTTTGGGTGTGTGTTTATATGATTTCCGGTAACTTCATAGATTGGAAACCAAAGTTGGCAAACATGGCAAAACTGATTGTATGCCTCACAGGCATGCCTGGAGCTGGCAAAACTACAATTGCTGATGGTTTAAAATCAAAAGGACTTGAAAAAATAACCATGGGTGATGCTGTACGTGCAGAGGCAGCCAGAAGAAAGATTGAACCCACTGGTGAAAACCTAGGCAAACTGATGCTTGAGCTACGCGAAAAAAATGGACCAGGTGCAGTAGCTGAACTGATAAAGAACCAAATTGACAACTCAAAATCCGATGTAATAGTTATCGATGGTGTAAGATCTATTGCAGAAGTAGATGTACTAAAAAAATTTGGTGCAGTCAAACTACTTTCAATTCATGCATCTGCTGATACCAGATTCAAATTTTTATCTGGCCGTGGAAGATCCGATGCACCATCAGGTCGTGAAGACTTTGGCAAACGAGATTCTAGAGAGATGAAGGTGGGAATGAGTGACTCCATTGCACTTGCAGACGAAACCATTTCAAACAACAACCTTACCATTCCACAACTCATTGATTCTGCCTATAACATCATAAAAGGTTGGATGAAGTGAAAGTTCCTGAAATTGCATGTAAGATTGAAGCCTACGCTGCAGTACATCCATCAGAAGATCCAAAAAAGGTACAGCAAGCAGTATCCAACGTATTTTCAGGCATGGATTTCAAGTATGAAGATGGCAGCATCAAAGCATCCTCAAGGGAACTACACTCTCTTTCAAAAATTTATGACATCATCAGATCTCGTCAGGTTACAAAGACATACAGACGTTTGATGAGATACCATATGCATGATGATACAACTTGGTTTTATCTAAACAAGCAAGCTGCATTTGTAAGTGTGGTTGCAATCTGTGATGAAGCTGAAGAGTCTCCCTTAGGTCCGATCAAAATTATACTACACTCAAAAAATATTGAAAGAATATTGGACTGGCTAGCACCAGAATTTGTTGAATAAAAAAATTTTATTTTTTAACTATTGAAACAAGCTCAGGAAGTGCCGTTGCAGACGTTGACCTTATGGAAAGATCCATGCTTGCTGACATTAGAGTTTCTTCAGGGTTTACCTCAATTATAAGAGCACCATTCTGTTTAGCGTATATAGGCAGAAGATTTGCAGGCGACACGCTAAGCGAAGTTCCAGCAACAACCATCACATCACACAAGCTTGAATGCGTCATTGCGTCACCCCACACATCTTGGGGAAGAGATTCACCAAACCAGACAACATCTGGCCTTAAGATATTTCCACACTTGCAAAGAGGCGGCATCTCTAAAAAATCACTTGTTATTTTATCTTTGAAATTGCATACGGTACACTTTATTGTGATAATACTGCCATGAAGTTCCAAGACATTTTGGCTTCCAGCTCTTTGATGTAGTCCATCAATATTTTGTGTCAAGACCCATACTTCTTTGTGCTTTGCAAGCTCTGATATTGCCACATGCCCAGCGTTTGGTTTTGCTGCAAGGATGTTTTTTCTTCTATCCTCATACCACTCCCAGACAAGCTTTGGATTTTGATTAAAGGCATTGATTGTAGCAAGCTGCATGGGATCGTACGTTCTCCACAAACCATCGTCTCCTCGAAAAGTAGGAATGCCACTTTCCTGAGATATGCCAGCGCCAGTAACAAAGACAATCTTTTTTGCTTGTTGTAATTTGTCTGCTACTGATTCAAACATGTCACTTGATCTCTATTTCTAGAAGATCATTTGCAGCTATTATGGAATTATGGACGGTCTTTGCTTCTTCTACCATCTCTTTTGCATCATCATATCTAGCTGAAAAGTGTGTTAGAATCAAGTTTGCAACTCCAGCATTTTTTGCAAGCTGTGCAGCTTCTTTTGCAGTTGAATGATAGTTATCTTTTGCTTTGTCTTTTAGTTCATCCGAATATGTAGAATCAAAAGTAAGATAATCACACCCCTTGAAAAACTCTTCAAGTTTTTTTGTTGGTCTTGTATCCCCTGATATGCCTATCTTTTTTCCTCGTCTTTTTTCTCCCATAATATCAGATGGCTTGAATGTTTTATTGCCTACCTTGACTTCTTTACCACTTTGAAGCTCATGCCATAGCTTTCCCTCTGGTATTCCTAGCTCCTTTGCCTTTTCTGGATAGAATCTTCCAGGCTTTTCTTTTTCTTGCAGTACATATGAAAACGCAGGTATTGAATGATCTGCCTCACACGCATGTATTGTATATGTAGCATCATCAAGTACCAGCCCTTCCTTTATCGTCATTATTCTAACAGGAAATGTGAGCCCAAAGTTTAGCACTTTGAGGTTGGCTGCCAAAAAATCCTCTATTCCTTTTGGTCCGTAGATGTCAATTGACTCAGTTCTGTTTTGTAACGACATTGTCTGCAGCAATCCTAGGATTCCAACACAATGATCTCCATGCATGTGTGTGACAAAGATTTTCATCTTTTTGTTCCAACCAAGCTTGGATTTTAGAAAAGAAAGCTGAGCTCCCTCGCCTGCATCAAACATGAGAATCTCTTTTTCTAAAACTACACAGATGCAGGTCATTGCCCTGCTTTCTGTTGGCTGTGCTGCCGATGTGCCTAAAAATACTAATTTCATTTTACCAAGATCGTCCTAGTCAGGCTCTTATGCCTGTAGATCTCGTATTTTTTAGCTGGTTTTAATTCTATTTGGTCCGCTAGGTCTTTTTTGCACATTATTGCAAGCTTTTTTTTCTTTGGCAAAATGGACACAAAATCACGTATTAGCTTCCTTGGAGATTCAGACGATCTTGATGATATACCATATGGCAAGTCAGTCACCATTCCATCAATTCCATCTCTGATCTTCTGAATGTGATCATACCCTGCATTGATGATTCTTGAATTGTATCCATTTGCGGCCAGATTCTTTTTTGCTCCCTCACACATTCTTTTATCATAATCAACTCCTATGGCACTGATTCCCATGGACTCTGCTTCCAAAAGTATGGTACCTGTTCCACAAAAAGGATCACAAAGAACTTCTTTTTCGTTTAGTCCTGCAAGGTTTACCATAGATCTTGCAAGCTTCCAGTGCAACTCAGACGGAGATTTGAATACCTTTTTTGGTCTTTTTTGTTCTTGCAGTTTGGTTGAATAACCAAGATAGTTTTGTGAATCCGTGAAAATAAGATGGACTGTAAGTGCTGGATTAGATAGAGACACTTTAGCTCCAGAAGTTTGTTTGATTGCAGTACCTGCAGTTTTTTCAATATCTACAAGATTCAATCTCTTTGATGAAAGATTAATAGATCTACAGGCAAATGTTTCCGCTTTGTGCAACAGGGATAAGTCAATTTCTGAGAACAATTCAGAATAGCTGTCTACCACCTTTCCTGCTGTTCTGACAAAAGTAGCTCGCTGAGCAATCTTACTCCATGGAACATTGGAGTTTGTTATTACAAGCTTGGAATCTGCTTTGTAGGAGACATTTTTGTCATAACTTTTGGATATGGATATTATTTCATCTTTGGCGAGCTCTACATTCTCGCCTGAAACCACAAAGAAGCTTTGCATTAGACAATTGCCTTTGATACTACAGGTGAGACGTCAACCACGCCTGTCTTTCCTGGTATGGTATTGGTGCTAACTATCTTTGATACACCAGCTTTTCTGATCCTTTTTTCTGCATCTCCTATCAGTAAAGCATGAGTACAGGCCGCATAGATGTTTCTGCACTTTTGTTTTTTTAGAAACTCGGCAGCCTTTACTATACTTCCTCCAGTGCTTATCATGTCATCTACAAGAATCAAGTCTCTTCCCCTGACTTGTTTTTGGTTTGCTGATCTGATCTCTACCTTACCAGTTTTTCTGTCTCTGTACTTTTTTAATGCAATAAATTTTGTACCTAAAAGCTTTGCAAAGTCTCTTGCCCTTGTAATTCCTCCAAGATCTGGTGAAACCACAAGTGGATCCTTTAGTTTTAATTTTTTGAAATATTTTACAAGCTCAGATATAGCACTAACATTTTTTGCTGGAATATTAAAATGATTTAATGCCATCTTGCTGTGTATATCAACTACAATAATTTTGGTTGCGCCTGCAGCCTTGAGCATGTTTGCAACTAAAGACATTGTGACCGCTTCGCCTGGAAGGAACTCCTTGTCTTGTCTTGCATATCCAAGATAGGGTATTACTGCATAAACTTGTGAGGAGTATTTTCTTGCCTTTGAGACAAGTGAGAGTGCTTGGATGAGATTGGAATCAACTGGCGGATAGGTTGACTGTACTACTACAATCTTTCCTTTTTTTGGTGTGCCAGTAAGAGTAATTTTACTTTCGCCGTCTGGAAAGATCCTCAGCTCAAATTTGAGATATTTTGCCTTGAGTTTTGTTGCTAGTTTTTGAGCAAGGGCTTCAGAAGATTTTCCGCCTATTACTGTAAAATTGTTCAACAAATGTCATCGAGTGATGGCTCATTCTTAAGTTTTGAGGACGTGTAACACCTTCATCTTAAAAACAAGGTTAGTATTTAGAAAGTGCTTGTCTCAGATGAAATAGAAATTGGTACTACGGATATGATACAACTAATAAAGTGTTTTCAGAAGACTTCTGTTAATTTTAAGGGTGTTTGTTCTTCGTGTTAACTGTCGGGTGTTTGGTAGCAAAAATTATAGCAATTAACGAAACTAGAAGTACAAAAAACTGCATAGTTGTGCATAGTTTTACGTATAAATCATTAACAATTCTTATTAGATTATACGCAAAAGATATAACTCAATTGAGAAAGCTTCTAGCCCTTTTACTAGTTAGTCTTCTGATTATACCACTCTCAACCCAAGCCTTGGCAAAATATGACGCAAGCCACCTTCTAGAACCAGAAATTACAGTCAGTCCAACCTCTGGACCGCCAGGAACCAAAATAACAATCACGGTTTCAAACTTTCCAGACATATCAGATGAACCTTATCCATATCCAGACTTTTACATATATCTGCCATTTTCAAAAGCTATTGGAACTAATGTACCAACCCAGTGCGGTGGAGAAACCTGTTTTCCAATCTATACATATGAAGATGCACAGAAGCGCCTCATTGCAGACAAGACAATAACATTCACACTATTTAGCTTGAGCAATCCAAAATCTGTTTACGAAAATGAAATGCTATACAGCGTCTGTGATATTATAGTAAACGGAAAGATACAACAAAGTTTTGGAGATACTTGTTATAATAAAAACCAACCACTAGGAGATTATGAAATCAAATTCGCATGGGCAACAAAAACACATCCTGACGAGCCATACATTCTGAAAACAGTAACATTTACAGTAACTGAAGGCGGCGAAGTTCCAGAATCAACATCAGAAAACCCACATGATGTCATATTAAAAGAATACGAACTTGGTTTGATAAGTGAAAAGGAGTTTGAAGTGAGACTAGGAGAGCTTGGGTATGATGCAGAAGCTATACGACAAGCCAAAGCACTGATTGGAAAGCTTCCACACCAAATTGCTGCCCAAGATGAAGAGCAAAAATAATCCATTGAAGAAGGAATGGAAGAATTAAAAGAAGAAACTACAGAGTCACCACAGCCTTCCACACCAAAAAGTGGTTGTCTTATAGCTACGGCAGCATTTGGATCTGAGCTTGCACCACAGGTACAATTTCTAAGAGAATTCCGTGATGATACCATACTTACAACAACATCAGGAGCTAGTTTCATGAGCGTCTTTAATGCTGTATACTATTCGTTTAGCCCATATGTAGCAGATGCAGAAAGACAAAACCCAGTCTTACAGGAAACAATCAAAACAGCACTCTATCCGCTTTTAGGCATTTTACAACTTTCCACCATATCGCACACAGGAGAACCATCAGAGTTTTCAGTTCTGACTTCAGGCTTTATTGCTGCCTCTTTAATTGGTGCAACCTACGTGTGGCCAGCCGGATTTGCGCTAAGGGGAGTAAGAAATGGCTCAAAACCAGACACAAAACTAGCGCTTGGAACAATCCTAGTTTTAACGACATCAGTTATTGGCGCTCTAGTGTCTACAAACTTGGCAGTTCTAATAGTAACAACTTCAGCGCTGGTGTTATCACTGGTGGGGGTATCAGCAATATTTACTGCGTGGGCTATTGTCAAGCTAGCACAAAAAGTTAGATTTTAGGGAAATGTTCCATAACAGGCACAGAATGAAATCCTTATGGAACATTTTGGTTTCGATTTATTTTAACTTCTATCGACATTTATGGTACCTGATGATGTAACAGGACAAGTAAGACTGCCGTCCTTCTTATTCGCATTATTCTTCCAATGTAGGGGACGTAGATTTGATAAATCGTCCAGATCATTTGATTGTGGCATTATGTGATCAATCTCCCATCCATATGCAGAATCATGGTTTCCGTATTGTGTTCTCTCAATCCAAGCTCCACACGGATCCTTTCTAAAATCATTTGGGACATTATACTCATTAATCTCAGCTTTTTGCCAAACTTTTAGAATAGTTTCATTAGTAAAGGTCATTCTTACTACCTCATTCTAGCTATTTTCTTCTACGGGAGAGTTTTGCATTTCACTTTTTAATATCATGGTTGACCATCTTTTCTGTCCTGATGAATGTTTATTGTCTTCACAGCTGACGCAAATTTGAGATTCGTTATATGTGTAGATGCCACATTCACAAGAATAATATTTGCACTCTACTGGTGGGTTTGACATACTCCACATACTTTTGTTGCTATAATAAGGCTCCTTTTGGAATGATAGAATTCTTTATGAAAAACATTTGGAAAAAATTTTTTCAAATTTTAATAAAAAAATAAAATGCAAGAGCGAAGAGGATATCTCAATTAGTTTGACGCCATGGCGATCAGTTATGAAAATAATAATGGATACAATATGTGTATTTAAGATGGAAATTAGTGCCGTTTATCGATAATTGAATCATTTCAACATGCTTAATAGCAATGTAAAGACCAATCTCGTTATGGCAAAAGCCAAATCAAAAACAAAGTCAAAAAGCGCAATGAAAACTAGGAAATAAAAACCGTGACCCAAAAAAGGTCCTTCCCTTTTCTTACATAACCATTGGTTCGCATCTATCTAAAAGAATACTCCATAACTCATAATGAGGAATAATCATTCGTGCGGAGTTGATTCTTAGGCACTAAGCAAATCCGTCGTTGGAGGTTTATTACGCCAACAAAACCATCTAGAGCAAACCAGTCAAAGAAAGCAAACAAAAAGACTAGATTGGACGTAAAAAAGTGAAAATCACGAGATACCCTAATTCTTATTAGCAGACAGACTAATCCGTGTTAGATATTGTATGGCTCTGCAAACTTTCAACACCGACAGTCGTTGTGCACGTTGTGG
>CAYZOW010000003.1:0-36728 GCA_964480245.1 uncultured Nitrosopumilaceae archaeon
GCATCCTCGGCTTTGAAGAAATTGTCTCTTGCAGTTTTTATCAATACCTGTACAGTAGCATTGTTCTGCCAATCATAGTTAATTTGATACGAGATTGGTTGTCCTGGCAGGACTGGACCGTTTGTCATAGTAATCTGATGAGTTGTAGTGGAATTTCCAAGCTGTATCTCTGTGACATTTAGGCCTATGGTTCCAACATTATTCATGGTGATATTTACAAATCTTGGTGGCGTTAGGTTAAACCAAATATTTTCTATGACTAAAGACTCTTTGATTTTATTTACACTTGTTGATAGCTGGGTGTTCAAGCCTTCTTGGTTTGCGGAAAGATTGGAATTTGACCAAGCAACAACTCCAGTGCCCAAAACGGCAACTCCAGAAAGCATCATGACGCTAGTAACTATAGTACTTAGTCCTCTAGAACGTTTACAATAACGACCCATATCAACGTGTGACTAGAATTTCAAGCTTTATTATAAGTAGGATGTATTCAATATTACATTCTTCTAATGTATATTATAATACCGGTTACAACGCTTTCCACTTTTGGAAATAAGAAATATAAAAAAGAAAAAAGATGGGTTTGTTTTAATCTAGGTGTTAGCAACCGTCACGCTTGTCGGAGCGCCTGTCTTACCTGCGAAAATACTTACGCTAATTGTTGAACCAGAGTCTATGGAACTCAATACTCCATAAGGCATCTTAAAGTAGACAACCATTCTCTGACCTGTAGTTAGTGATTGTGGTCCAGTTGCTTGTAAAAGACACAAAGTGGGTTTAGATCCAGTACCGTCCTGATCAATTTCTAATGTAGTGAAATCAGTTGTTGTATCTGTGGCACACTGCGTTGTTACTAGTCCACCAGCATCTTCGGAATCTCTCATATCACTGTTGGAATCAAGGCCCGTGCTATTAAATTGAGCTTGGAAGTTCTCTACGGAAACACGCGTCTGATCGACATCAAGATACCAACTTGTAAATGGGATTGTCGCACCTCGTACTATAATATTGTCAACAGAAATTATCTTATCTCCGCTGTTTCTTACTGCAGCTGCTCCCCAACCTGTAGGAAAGCTTTGGTTTCCTGAAGCCACCCATACCTTGATACCTTGTGTAGTAATTTCTTCTTGCTGAGCCCCTGTCTGGAAAAGGCTTGTACCGTATATGACAACGCCTGTTCCAAGAACTACGGAAGCAACCAAGATTATCATTGTTGTCAGTACAACGCTGATGGCCTTTCTGTTACTTGTTCTTAGAAACATTTCTTATAGCAAATTACTAATGCCTGGGTTATCTTATGGAGGGTGTATTTTTTTTGACTTACATATCAGCCGCTGTGTCTCTATATGTCTTAATGAATTTTGCCACAAGCTCACGTAGGTTAGCGCCATCACATATGTTGCCTAACACCCTTCTAGAGTCATCTTTGATCCCTATGCCAATAATGCCAACCCCCGACATTCCTATAGTTTTTATAACTTTTTGCAGTCTTTTTTCAAATTTGTCACAACCTGATGGTTGCCCATCAGTAATGACAAAAAGATATTTTCGTTCTCTGGTATCTTCTGCAAGTAGTCTGGTTGCTAGTTCTATGGCGTCTGGTACAAACGAGAGACCACCACTCTTTAGTGCACCAACTCTAGACTTTACTTCTTGTGAGTATTTCTCTTTAAAGTCCTTAATGATTCTGAATTTGCTATCAAAGCCATATAGTGACCACGCATCATTTCTACCAGTAAGTTCATTTGCAGCCTCAGCAACACATAACGCAAATTCTCTCATCTTGTCAAATTTCAATTTCATGCTTGCACTACAATCAAGTAAAATCACCCATGCTTCCTCACTCCTCCTAGGGGCATCGGTTTCAAAAACTTCGGTGGTTCTACTTTCGCTCGCTATTGCTTGAATTGCATACTGCATATTGATTAGTCCCACCTCTTGAACTCGTGGATCATCTTGCGTGTTAGTTACAAGACGTAACCCGTCACGTATTTTTCTTAGTAAAACATTATTTTGTGATTTTATTTGCATATATGCATGGATGTCTCCTAATGGAAAAATAATTTCATCAAAATTTAGGTCTTTCATGTGCCTTTTATATCTTGAAAGAATCCTAGCTTTGTCATCTTGTTCTGTTTTCCATAATTCATCAAGAACCCCAACATCATTCTCAAAAGATCCTACTGGCTGGAAACTAAAATCACATCTTTCAAATTTCATAGTTTCTATAGTATTCTGATGTTCACAGTATGGCAAAATTTGTGATGGTAGTAACTTCCTGTTCTTATAAAGCATGTCTGCACAAGATAACATATTTTGTATGTGATTAGCATCGCTTCTCATTGTTAGAATATTTTCTTTTATCTTATCATTCTCATGCTGATTTTCCTTTACGTATAGAACGCAAAATTTGTTGTTGGTGCTAACATTGAGCGTTCTGTTGGTTTCATCTTTATTTAATAAACAAGACTGAATGCTGTTAATATTATTAAATGCATCAGGGTTTGTAACGGAAAGATATTTTTCTGCTGCAACATCTTCTATAAAATCAATTACTTGAGAACAAATCTCTTGAGATTTGTATTTGCGCCATTTGTCATAAATAGAATATTGTGATACAGCTGCATGTGAGGCCAGATGATAAATTGAAGCCAGAAAAAGACTCCATAAAACACGCTTCTCATCTTGTGTGTTATGAAATATCATTCCGCAAAAAACATACTTTTCGTTTTGCATTCTAGGTAAAGGAATTATCACTTGAGGTTGTGGCGTAAAGCTAAGAGTTGGATAAGTACTCTTTGTTGAGAGAAGGAAAATCTCCTCTTCGGGATTTTTCTTTGACGTGTCATAAAAAATATGAGATGCAAAATCTAGAAAGGTCTTTTCCATTTCTGTTAGGAAGAAATCTCAAATATTCTATAAACTATTTTTCGAACCATTGCCTGAATCTCAGGGTCGTCACTAGTTGTGGCAATTACAGTTTCTTCACTAGCTTCCTGTATAGAAGAACCATCTGCAATCAGTTTTGTCCAGTTTATCAAGTCTCCAAGAGATGGACCGTACGGAAGTTCACCACTTTTGTACTGTTTTCTTAGATCTGCACCCACCTTGACTACTTTTTCTGCGATTTGTTTGTTTAGACCACTTTTTTCCATAATAAGACTGATTTCTTTTTCATCAATCTTATCGCCTACGCTCATATAGTCAAAGTTCAACCACACGCTCATTCTCCTTCTCATTGCAGCGTTTATCGGTTTTGTTCCGGCAAATTCAGCGGCGACGGGGTTCATGCTAATTATTAGATAAGCATCTTTGTGTCTTGGAATTATTTCGTTATCCTTTTCTGTTAACACCATATGGCCTCTTTGATCCAAGATTGGATTAAGTCTTGTTGCAATGTCTTGTTTCATCATGTTTGCTTCGTCTAAGTAGAGTATTCCACCATGTTTGCACCACGATACTATCAAACCGTCTATCCAGTTTTCTTTTCCAAGACCAATATATCTCCCAAAGAGATCAAAGACTGATGTTTGCAAACCGCAGTTAATTTCCCACATCGGAAGGCCAGCAAGTTCTGATACAAGATATACTATGTGAGTTTTGCCAGTGCCGCTTGGACCTATAAGTGCACACTGTTTGAAGAAAGCAAGCGCTCTTGCGATTCTTTCAACGTATCTTTGACCATTATCCAAATATGGAGGGGTATCTTTTGGAATTAACTCTTGCAGTTCTGGAGCAAAGATAAACTTTTTGGGATCTAGATATTTTTTGATATCATAAAATTTTAAAAGTTTATGTTCTCCATGTTGCATTTTCGACATTGTGACTTTGAGACTAAAATTTTCCTCATCAAGTTTAGATATTCCTATACCAGCATTTTGCCTGTTCACACTGGATTGTTCAAGCCCATCTGACATTACTTTTCACGAATTTACTGCCTCACATCTTACTTAATCATGGGAGATGTATCATAGTACTACAGACAGGGGGTTAAATTGCAACAGATTCGTAAATTAAGATGGTAATGAGCCCAAAAATAGAGATACATTCACTATCTATTGCCAAATCAAAGAATGAACAAACCGTTTTTAATAAGTATGATATAGAGGCCTCCCTTGAAGAAGTTGGTAGTACCGATACTCAAACAAAGGTAAAATATACGTTCATTCTTTTGTCCAATCCAAAAAATACACGGATAAATGTAGAGGGACAAGCTACCATCTTTGGAAATCAATCTGAAACATCACAATATCTTAGTCAAGATGAAAACAATATTCCACGTATTGCAAGTATAATATATCAGGAGCTTTTTCCGTTGTTTTATGTAATTTCAAGAAGTGTTGAAATACCATGCCCAGCATTCAAACTTTCTCACATTTCTGCGCCATCACAAAGCGATGCCAATCCACAATCTGCTCAGATTACTGATACACTTCAGACCCAATCTGCTCAGATTACTGATACACTTCAGACCCAATCTGTAGTGAGTAAAGATAGTGTCGATGCACCAGATAATTCTAAAGAGCATACAAATGAACCAGAAGGAACACAACAGCTTCAAGAAAATGTGGTTGAAGAGCCTAATGTGCGCCCAGCTTAATTCAATTATAATGGTGAAATAATAGTTGGTTGATAAAGAATTAATAAAAAAACAAGAACTGGAAAATTTCTTACAAAGTCAGCTATTTGAAGAAAGTCAGACTCAAACTATTCCATATGGCTATGAAGTAATCGATCAGTATCCTCTATACCAGCCTTTCAGCAACGCAAAGATTCTTTATAATCAAGATAAAGCAAACTATCTATACTTTGTTGATGAACTTAGATTAACTAATGAAGAAGAAAGAATTTTTGAAAATTTGCATGATCTTATAGAAGCAAGTCTAGAGTCGCCCGATGTTGCTGAAAGTGATAATTTTGAATCACATTTGAATACAGTAATCAAAGAACATGAAAAAACGTTTTTTGCTGACTCGGTTGCCAGCATAGAGAAGGTAAAGTATTATCTAAAACGAGATATTAACGGATTTGGTTTAATAGATGCGCTCATGCATGATGTGAATATAGAAGACGTTAGTTGTAGTGGAACAGACAACCCAATCTACGTGTGGCATAGAAAATATGATAGCATTCCAACAAACGTACAATTTCTTTCTGAAGAAAAACTAAATTCATTTGTCTCACGAATTGTCTTCAGAGCTGGAAAACACATTAGTAGCGCATTTCCAATCACGGATTTAGCATTACAAGGAAATCACAGGCTTTCTGTGCTATATCAAAAAGAAGTTACTCCTAAAGGAACAAGCTTTACAATAAGAAAATTCAGAGAAGATCCTTACACCATGATTGATCTTATCGGATTTGGTACAATAGATCTACAGATTGCAGCTTATCTGTGGATGCTCGTTGAGGCAAAGATGTCATTTATTATTATAGGTCCTACTGGCAGCGGTAAGACAACAATACTTAATGCAATTACAGGACTTGCCAATCCTAACTACAAAATTTTTTCAGTTGAAGATGTTGCTGAGATCAACATCAATCACGAAAACTGGTTTACCCTCGTTTCTAGAAGTGGCTTTGGTCTTGGTGGGGAAGGAGAAATTGGATTACATGATCTCATAAAAGCTGGATTGCGACATAGGCCAGACTATGTTATAGTTGGAGAAATCAGGGGTTCTGAAGCATATGTAATGTTTCAAGCAATGGCCACAGGGCACGGTGGTTTGTGTACTATGCACGCAGATAGTTTAGAATCTGCAATAAAGAGACTACAACAAAAACCAATGGACATTCCAGCTGGATATATTTCGCTGATGAATTGTGCCATAGTTATAAAAAGAATAAAAGAAAGTAGTGGACTTGGTGGAAGAAGAGCAATAAGTGTATCAGAAATAATTAGTGATACTTCATCGCATACAGCATTTTCTTGGGCTCCAAAAGAAGACTACTTTAGAAGCTATCTTCAAGACAGCAAGCTGTTTCAGCAGATGGCCGAGTCTACTGGACGTGATCTAAATGAGGTTTTAGAAGAGTATAACAAAAGAGTTGGTATTTTAAAATGGATGCTTGAGCACGATATGAGGGATTATAAAGTAGTGAGCGAAACAATTGGCAAATACTACATAGATCCTCAAGCAATATTGCAAAAGATAGATCTTGGTGTTTGATATATGATGCTGTCTTTAAAGAAATTAGATCAGCTGGAGTATGAAAAAAAACAGAAAAAGAAGATAGACCATGAGCTTCCATATTTTATTACAATTGTAACATTGCTTGCAACAAGCGGACTTGGACCATACTTTATTTTTAAAAAGATAAAAGAAATCAACCTCTTGCCTACAGTCAAAAAAGAATCAGAAAAGATACTTAAAAGAATAGACTTACTTGGTCTGGATCCTCTTACTGCAATGAATCAAGCAAAGGACAAACCATCTTCCAAAGCCCTTGGAGAATTCCTTGGCGGATATGTTTCATCTATTCAAAGTGGTGGAAATGTCATAAACTATCTGAAAAGTAAAATGATTACTGCATATGAAAACTATGAGAATAAGCAAAAACAATCTGTTGAAGCAATCAGTGGAATTGTACATGGTTGGCTAAGTATGCAAATAGTAGTATTAGCATTATTCATCATGATATCTGCCATGGGTTCAGGCGCAATATCTGGTTCCTCTACGTCAACAACTGATTCAAGCTCTCAAAATTATTTGTTAATTGTTGCACCGGTATTATCAATTATATTTTTAAAAGTTATTCAAAATATGAATATATCAAACATTGTTGAACTTGAAATAAAAAAAATTCTCAGATATGCTATTCCATGCGTTCTGGCTGCCACAATTCTGGTCATTACTAACGTGCTTTCTAGCATAAATGGAAATGCCTACGTAGTTGGGGGTGCTTTGATTGCTGCATCTGTATGGCCTGCACTAAAATTTAAAAAAATTTATAAACTAAATCTTGATGCAGAGGATGCAACACCGCAAATTTTGCGTGACATCACAGAAGCAAGAAAAGCAGGCATCGGACCAGAAAAATGCGTTATACGTGCTTGTAAGAGAACTGATTTCAAATCGTTTAATTCCATTGTAAACGCTCTAGCAAATAAATTGGAGTGGGGAATTCCATTAAAAGATATTTTCAGTACATTACAAAATGAAATAAAACACTTTCAAGTACTAATTAGTTTTAGAATATTATTTGAGATTATTTCTTCAGGTGGAGGCAACGTAAACACTCTAGATTCTTTGGCTAACACAAGTGAAAAAATGCACACAGTCGAGCTAAATAAACGCAGTATGCTACAACCCTATGTAATGGTTGGTTTTATGATAATGGCAGTAACAGCATTTACAACTTTGTTGGTAATAAGTTCATTTGAACAGATTGATGAACAAAAAAATCTAGGGGATGAAACTGCTGTGCAAAACACAGAAAAAACAAAATCCCTTATGGAAGCGGTTTCCATTTCCATTTTAGTACAATCGTGGCTTGCCGGTATATTTATAGGCAAAATAACCACAGGTGCTTATTCGGGAGGATTTCTATATTCAATATTTCTCATCATCATAGCATTTATCGCAATAGCAATCATTCAATCAGGCATGATAAATATTTCATCCATACTCGGTACACCATAAATATGACATTTTAAATGACATACACCCTCTTATATGACGTTTTTAGGCAGTATTCATGATTTGAAACTAGGATTAGTCTTAATTGTAATTGTAATGAGCCTTTTTAGCACTACTATGGTACACGGACAAATATCTCCAGAATTTGGATATAGACTAATTCCAGATAAGATAGTAGAAGGCACAGAAGGGATGTTGCAGGTATATCTGAAGGGTGATACTATTTTACCCGGCAAAATTGATAACTTGATAGTTAGCAGTTCAGATTCTTCAATAATTCAAGTATTAGAAATAGGACAAAATGAGAATGGTTTTATCACTCCTATAAAAGTAAAGGCCATCGGCGCAGGTACTGCTAACATTGCATTGGCAGCTCCGGGACTTCAGTCAACAGAATTTCCAGTGACAGTTTACGGTAACAAGAATAACCAAGCACAGTTACTCATAAAAACTACTCCCAACACTTTCTCCATAAACGGGCCTGATAAGGGATATGTTGCAGTAGAGCTAGCTGACGAAGACGGACTTCCAACAAGGGCACAGGATGATATCACTGTTACATTAACTACGTCGACAAGCGATGTAATAAATTTAAAAAATACTGAACTTGTCATAAAGAAAGGAGAATATTTTGCAATTGCAGAATTTCAAGCAAATCAGTCTGGTGAGGCATTGATATATGCATCAACACCATCCATGGAAACAGTAAGCAGCAAAGTAACTGTCAGTGAAATTGGAGAACCATTAACACTTCAGCTTTATGTTTATCCAACTAAGATCAGCAGCTTTTCAGCAAATTATGCATTCGCAATAATTCAACTCCAAGATTCAAGTGGCATTCCAATAAAAGCAAAGGAAAACATTCCAGTCACAATAAAAATTACAAATGCTGATCAAGAACAAACTGTTAACACAAGTGGTCAATTTCCAGGTATTACAGCAAATGAAATTCCTACAATTAAGAAAGGATCTTACTGGGCATTTAGTAAGATAGTTACAAAAGGAGGGCTTGAAGGCACATATGATATCAACATATTTGCAAAGGACCATGTTGTCTCAAGCTCACAACAACTTGAGGTTGTAAATCTTGAATTGTTGGATGATAAATCATCCAAGTTAGATCTTGTGCCTGTTTTGACCACTGGTTACAATGAATTAATAGGAATTATGCATTTAGAGGATGAAAATGGTGAGCCAGTTGCCTCAAATAAAGACTTCATAGTTAAGGTAGACTCTACTGATGAAGGATCATTTTCCGTACAAGATGTGAAATTTGATCAAGGGGCAGCGGCGGTCCTCGTCTTTGCTAACATTGGATACGCTGTACCAGAGACATTAACACTTCATCTTGTAACTGAAAGTGATGAAACAGTCGACCCAGAAATATATGGACCTACAAGAGAAGCGTTAACACTTGTTGCAGAACCACTAGTACCAGAGGTGCTCCCTGAGGCAAACTTTCCTTTGGCATTATACATGTCAAGTGATGAGAAAGCCACCTATTTCCCAGAGGATTTAACACTCTCTATTCCGCCAAACGAGTTTATCCAGGTAGAACCAGAGACGATCAAAAAGGGTCAGTCAATCATATCATTAGATGCAAAGTCAGTGAAAGAAGGCTCTGCTACACTAGATCTTGAAGCTGGTGAGTTTACAGCTAATTCTATCATAGATACTCTCTCATCAAAACCAGCGTTGATACATCTGAGTTATCCTGAAACAATGCTTACTAATATAATGAACACACTTACACTGCAGATTCTTGATGCAGGAGAGAATCCGGTCTTTGTAGAACAAGATGTTGAAGTCAAATTCGTCTCAAACGATCAATCAATAATATCCATGCCAGAAAGCGTTGTAATAAAAAAGGGAGATTATTATATAACTTTTGACGTCAAAGCCAACACAATCGGTACAACAGAACTCTCAGTCTTAGCAACTAATCTTCCACTTTCAAAATATGAAATCTCTGTAGATAGCGTAACGCCTCAGATAACCATAAACTCACAAGATTATGTAAACCCAAACACTGTATTTGATCTTTCAATAACTGTTCAACAGCTTAGCTCACCGCTAAGTGGAATGAATGTGGAATGGAACATACAAGGAGCAGAAATTCAAACTATGGAATCTATAACAGATGAAAATGGTATTGCAAGAATTTCATTACTTTCTCAAGATCCAACTGAGATTGATGTTCAAGCGAGTGTGTCAGGCGATATCTTTTCGGTATCTACTGTAAGTAAGCAGATTAACATAAATCAACCACTAGATGGAGGTACTAATACATCAAATAATCCAATGTTTGGCCTAACTGGACTGATGCCTATTTTTATTATAATTCCAGTAGCAGCTGCGGTAGCAGGTATCATATTTCTGAAAAAGAAAAATATGTTAAACGGATTGACAGAGAAAATTAGTGTTACAGAAAGGATTAACGAAGTAAAAGAAAGAATTTCCCACTTACGTAAATGATAGAATCTCTACAAGCCTTTTCAAGCCTCGTTAAGTGAAGCAAAAATGCTTTTCCTGTTTCTTCGTGACGGACTAGCATAAACAATGAAAAAAATCCTTCAAAGTACATCATTGAACGTTCGAGTACTGACATTATGAACAGATCAAAATACAACACAATTCCTATTGTTACTATTATTACCAAAACTCCCGAGTAATACATGGCATACTTTTTATTTTTAACGTCGTGCAGTGATGAGAAGAGTTTCATGAGAGTGTTTTACTATTAGTATATTTAAAGACTAGTATGATCTCTCATGTACCTATTTCCAAAAACGGAAATGTTATTTTGCAAGTTTTCATTTGTACATTTTTGATTGGATTAGATTCTAAACTATATAGAACAATATTCATATTCAACAATCAAAGTCACATCAGTCGTTCAATATTTCAAGTCAAAAAAGTTTTCAACGTCCTCAGTTTATTGAATGGCGAATGATTACGCATGTTTGAATTTTTGCTTGATGTTTACACCATTAGAATTTTATTGGCTATGATAATGCTATCAATTGCATCGTCAATAGACATATGGAAAAGAGAAATTAATGATGCACTTTGGATTGGATTTGCTGCAATAGCAATTGTTTTAATTTTTATTGAGCCAGATCTAATTGAGATACTAAAGAATATAGGAATATCACTTATCATTGCTCCTGTTGCACTTGTCATATGGAGAATAGGAATCTTTGGTGGCGCAGACGCACTTGGATTAATAGTTTTAGCAGCACTTGCTCCACAGACTAATTTCTCAGACGGCTTAATTACACCGTTTACAACTTTAACAAACGCGGCAATATTTTCCGTTATCCCGATATTTACGAATTTAATCCGTAATATTATGGCATTATTAAATCATAATGATATTTTTGAGGGATTTGATGAAACTAGATCAAAAAAGATACTTGCAATATTTTTAGGATATCGTGCGAAAAACCCCAAATATGGTTTTTCAATAGAAAAAACCGAGGGAAGTTACAAGAAACTTGATTTCTCATTAAAACATGCTGAAAAGGCAGAGTTCTGTAACAAGCCAGATACGTGGATTACACCCAGCATTCCATACATTCTATACATCACTGCTGGTTTTGTAGCGCAGGTTATCTTTGGGGATGTTATTTTAACCATATTAAGTAATTTTTGGTAATTCAATTACCAGATAAATTTATTATAATCTTATCAACATGGAAATATGTTGGAAACACTTGACCATGAAAAAGCTAGAGAGAAATTTGCTAACTACTTAGCTGAGATAGGTGGAATTAAAGAAGCAAAGCTCAGTAAAAGTGAAGATGTAAGATTATTAGATGAAACTGCAAAAGAAATTTCAGAAATCAAAATACGATTGTCACAAATAGAAAAAATTTTGTCTAATATCTTAAAGCAAGAAAAATCTGGAGAATCACAAAATATTCATAACGAAATAAATCTTGAAGGAGATATTAATGATGTAAATCTAGATATACAAAAAGCTGAAAGAAAAGAACATGCTGAAATAAAGGCATTAAGAAATGAGATTGTCATCATAGAGAGACAATTACGATTATTAGAGATATCAGCTGCGTTGAGAGTGGAACTTAATGATGATTTAAAAAGAAAGCGCCAGAGAGTTAATGATTTAATCAAATCCATGTCAAATACGCCTGGCTCTATGAACCTATAGGGTCTATTGAAGTCCATTAAACTAATTTCTAGGCGGTACATGAAAACTCTCATTATATAATCCACTAAATTATCTACCATAACGATTTATTAATTGTCATTAGATCAACTCTTTTGTTAATGTTAAAAGTAGCAATTATAATCACAGCCATTTCGATAGCATTACTTCTAATTTATGGAGCAGACGTAGTGGCTGGTGTTGGAACGGAACAGGGTTTTCTTCCCTTTGACCATAAAATAAGAGGAATGATATTAGGAATAACAAGCTCTGTATTACCCATTATTGGATACTTCATCTCGAAAAAAGAACCATCCAAAATACTCGGTATTATGATAATCATAAGTGGGTTGTTAATTGTCATAGGGTCTGCAACCTTTCTTGCAATTCAGAGTATTATTGAAAAAGAAAATGGAGTTGGAAGAAATGCAATGGCCGAATTTATACCAGTTATAATAGTTGGTGCATTTATTACTGCGCTTGGGGCAATAAAGATCAAAAAATCATCTGTCCGTATAAATTAAGTATGTTACTTTGTGCCAAATGTTTTAAAGAAACAAAAAAGACATGCTGTTGTGGCCACACTGAAAAGAAAGAGCTTTGTGCAGAATGCTATATTGAACTCCATTACTACATAACTGAGTCAAAGTGAATACAATGGCAATAGAGTCATTTGTTCAATGGGTCGTTTCACTTGTATCGGATTACCTTTATGCTGGAATCTTCATTGCTGCACTGATAGAAACCATCTTTCCACCCATTCCAAGCGAAATCATATTTCCTTTGGCTGGTTATATTGCATCACAAAATAACATGCCATTTATTCATGTAATTGTCCTTGGTCTTTCGGGAGCAGCAGGTTCTACGGTTGGTGCTTTTGGGATTTATCTAATAGCACTTAAACTTGGCAGAATCGCTTTACTTCGATATCTAAGATATGCTAGGATTGATGAAGCAAAGCTTGCGAAGGTGGATAACTGGTTTGCAAAGCATGGCACAAAAGCTGTTTTATTTGGGAGGATGATACCAGGCCTCAGAGAACTGATATCTATTCCGGCAGGAGTTTTGAAAATGAGAATAGACAAGTTTCTTGTCTTTACGTTTGTGGGCTCTTCTGCATGGAGTATATTGCTGGTTTTTATAGGATATTATTTTGGTGTCTCCTCACTACATTTTCTTTGATAAATCATTTTATTACAAAATAAACATCACGTATGCTAACAGTTAGCATATCATACTATAGTATGACTCATAAAATACATCTTTTACTTTGCAAATGTTTTAATTGCAAAAAAAGTTGCATGTATTTGTGAAGGCTTTAATTTTAGCTGGGGGCATTGGAAAAAGACTAAAACCAATCACAGATTATGTACCAAAGTCCCTTGTACCACTCAATAACATTCCTATCATAGAATGGCAAATCAGATATTTTATGAAATTTGGAGTAAAAGAGTTTGTCATTTGTACAGGCTACAAAAGCGAACAGATAATCAACTATCTATATACAAAAAAGAATCTTGGAGTAAAAATAATGTATTCAATAGAAAAAACACCCATGGGAACAGGTGGTGCTATAAGACATGCAAGACACTTTATTGACGGCAAAAGTTTCTTTGTAATGAATGGAGATATAATAACGGATCTTGATCCAACACAATTGAAATCAAAACTAAATTCCATCGCACTAGTACCACTGAGGACAGCATATGGAGTAGTAAATCTAATGAAAGACAGGATTACTCGGTTTGAGGAAAAGCCAAAGATTTCAGATTACTGGATAAATGCTGGGATATATCATCTTTCAAAAGAGATAATTCAGCATCTCCCAAAAAAAGGAAACATAGAAAACACCACATTTCCAATTCTTGCTACAAAGGGTTGCCTGAGAGCTGTAAAATATCTAAACCCATTCTGGTATTCAATAGATTCCCATAAGGACTTGGAAGAATGTAAAAAGAGTATGAATTCAAGGCATTACAAGAATTTTATATTTAAAAAAAAATGATATAGATGAGATTAGCTTACAGCCTCGGTTCATTATTGTCTGTAAACGAGATAATAGGGTGTTCTAGCATATTGTCAAACTATAATCCAGATTCCATATGGATCCCAGAAACGTGGGGAATGGAGGTATGTTCAATGCTATCTACAGTATTGCAGCTAGCCAAAAAACCTAGAATTGGTTCTTCTATAATTAACATCTATTCTAGGAGCCCAGTTCTTATTGCAATGGGAGCTGCTACTATCGATACGCTTTCAGATGGAAGATTTATCCTTGGGCTAGGGACAAGCAGTGAATCCATAGTACAAGAATGGCACGGCCTTAAACTTGAAAAACCGATACAGCGAATGCGTGAATATGTAGACATAATTAGGCTGGTAATATCAGGCAAAAAAGTAAATTATAGTGGAAAACTTTTTCAGCTAAAAAATTTTAGTCTTCTTATAGAACCCCCAAGAACCAAGATCCCGATATATCTAGCAGCAGTAAACCAGAAAATGGTTGATTTGACATGGGAAATAGCAGATGGGGTGATATTTTATCTACATCCAATTTCGGAGCTACAAAACACAATACAAAAAATGCAATCTAAGAGAAAAATTGATGTTGCAAGTCAATTCATTACATGCATGTCAGAAGATGAGGAAAAGGCAATTGAGAGAGCAAAGAAAACTCTAGCATTTTATATCTCAGTAGGAACAATTTATCGCGAGTTCTTGGCAAAAAATGGGTTTAAGAATGAAACCCAAAATATATACGATGAATTCAAAAAGTCAGGATTAACATCAAATTACAAGTTGGTTTCAAATTCTATGCTTGATTCTCTTGTAATATGTGGTACCCCAGAAGACTGTAGGAAAAAGCTGGAAAGGTTTGTCAAGGCAGGAGTTGAATTACCCATATTGCAATTCAACCCGATTGGAAGCGTTATAGAGTCATTTGAGCTACTTGTGTCTACGTTTTCAGGTGATAAAAGCTGAGAGGAGTAGCCTTAGTAGGAGCAGGTCTTACCAAATTCACTAGAAGCAATATCTCAATAGAACCTCTTATGCTTTTGGCTACGAAATCGCTTTTTGAGAATACCAAAAACTTGGCACAAAAGGATGTTGATGTTGTTCTAACATCTACAAGTGATAATAGCAAGTACTTGGCAAGTATTGTATCAGAGCTTGCTGGCCTTACCCCAAAAATTTCTCATTCTGTTGAAAGTCTGTGTAACTCTGGTGCTAACAGTGTTGTTTCTGCCTTTGCATATATCGCAGCTGGACTAGCTGATATTGCATTAGTTGTTGGTGCAGAAAGATTTGACAGCCCAGGTCGAATTTTAGAATGGGATAGATCGCGTGGTCAATACAAACATCCCATATACTGGTCATCCATGTTCACAAAAGCACATATGAGAAAATACGGAACCACAAAAGAAGATCTTGCCATTGTTTCTGCTAAAAATCATAAGAATGCAACTACAAACCCATATGCATATTTTGAAAAAGAGTATTCTGTTGATGAAATAATGCAATCAAAAAATTTAACAGAAGAAATTAGGCTTTTGGATTGTTCTTTACCATGCAGTGGCTCTGCTGCAATATTACTTGCTTCAGAAGAAACAGCAAAAAAATATACTGATTGCCCTGTATGGATTACCGGCATAGGTCAAAAAACTACCTCGGCAGGATTTACAAAAAATACTGATCTTACTACTATGCAATCAACAATACATGCAGCAACAGACGCATATAAAATGTCTAATATTCAAGCAAGCAATGTTGATGTTGCAGAAATACACGATGCGTTTACAATATGTGAAATAATAGAATTAGAAGACCTCGGGTTTGCCAAAAAAGGAGAGGCGAGTCGTTATGCAAGAATTTGTTATGAGACACAAGACAGGAAAATAAATCCTAGAGGAGGTCTTATCGGTTCAGGGCATCCACTTGGCGCCACTGGAATAGCACAGATTATAGAGATTTGCCAACAGCTTCAAGGAAAGGCTGAAAAAAGACAGGTTCAAGGTGCAAAAGTAGGACTTGTTCAAAACATGTCAGCTGCAGCAACATCATCCACTGTGTTAATATTGCAATCATGACCACGTTTGAAAATGAGTTAAAAAATGGCAAATTTATCTGTAGCGAGTGTATAAAATGTAATAAGCTCGTATGGCCTCCAAGCGATTTTTGTAGCAATTGTTTTACCAAAGTACGATGGAGGCAAGTATCTACGATAGCAACACTTGTAGAGTTTTCAAAAAAAGATGACACCATATTTTGTATAGCAGAGTTTGAAGGTACAATCAGAGTTATGGGATCGCTGGAAACAAAATCTGAAGAGATTTCAATCGGACAAGAGTTGATACTTGCAAAATGTGATTATGATAAGACAGAAAGGTTTGTTTTTCAGTTGAAATAGATCTTTATAAGATATATTCTAGAATTCACTATATTGTTACATTTTGGTTTTAGCTGGTGTTAATACAATTACCTAGAATTCTATATGATGGAAATTGAGATATGGTATGCCTATTAAAAGTAATGTTCAGCGCAAAAATGTAGTAATAATCAAGTCTGTAAACAATATATCAAAATTGATAAAACCTAAAACAAAAAATCAAGACGATCAACTTTTTATTAATACTAACAAGAGAATTGCTCGAACTCGAAGGCAACGTGGCTACAATTGGGAAGATACACTGGTAAAACGATTTAATGCATTAGATGGTTGGAAGGCATTTAGACTCGGATCTCCCAGTGTAGCGTTACCTGACATTCTGGTGGTAAGCACAAATGCAAATACCATTTTTACAATTGAAGCAAAATCTGGTACTGGAACAACACTTCATGTTCCTTCGGATCAGATAATTCGTTGCCTAAAGTGGATAAACACGTTTGAGTTATACAAGACAAGAAAGATGATACTTGCCTTCAAATTTCTCTCAAAAAAGAGAATAGGCAATAGCAAATACGAACCAAGACAACTGCGAGAGTTTTACAAGGCATGGGATGAGTCAAGCGAGATATCTGATTGTGTATGCACCTACGAAGGACGTGTATATGCATTAGTTAATGGCAATAGACAAAAACTTGAGCTTGAAAGCTATGAAATGCCTTTCAAGTCAAAACACCAAATGTTATAAAATATCGAATCCTTATTTAATGACTATATATGATTTATTATTATGAGTTTTGAAAATTTTGTTGATGAACGAAGTCTTCTAAGTCATGATGTGTCTGGAACAAAAGAAATTAAGATAAAATTACTTGAGGTTGAAGATGACATTTCGGATCACAACTGGAAATTCGGAGTTAGAGTTAAAGTCAAAAAAATTCTTGTTACCATCAAGCATCTCAAAACTCAACAGGTTGAGGAAGCAGAATTTGATCTAAAGGAGATTGAAAAAGAGATGAAAGAAAAAAGACATTATAGTTCAACAAACAGATGGGTTCAAACTTCAGATATAAAAAATGGATACGTCTTAAGCTCAAGGCACATTCTTTTGATTAGTGATGCTATTGCATTAGATTACATAGTGATCTAAGTAGCAATTTCACGAAGTAAGGGATCTGAACTTACAGATTTCCATTCATTTTGATTTAACAACTGTGGTTCTAGTTTGCCTTCAAATAAAACAAAGTTAATTCTTTGAATCTTCTTTTTGTTTTGTAAAATGAGTCTTTTTATGATTGGGGCATGCGTTAAAGTAACTTTTAGTTTTGTTCTTTTTAAATGCGCTTGCAACGCTTTAGTATGAACAGCGCCTCTTTTTGGAACAATATATGGAATGGTGGAATATGAACTGCCATTTTTTGTATAACCAGATATCAGAATTTTCTTGCCAGATTTGATTAGTGCACCAACACACTTTAACACAAATTTGCTTTCTGCCTGAGCAAAAAACCATTCAAATGTCATTTTGTTCACTTTGATAACTTGTCTAAATGGTTCTATAACAGAACCAATTCTGTGATATTTACCTATGTGATATACTAGTGGTTTTTTTGTTTTATTATATTTGATAGAAATAACTTTGCCTACCATCATGGTATGATCACCTAATTTTTTCATTGTAATTAACCTGCATTCTGCATTTATAATGCAACCCGAAATCATTGGAGCTTTTATGTATCTAGATTTCAAAAGCTTGAAATGATTTCTAACTTTTAGCTTATCAATTTCATTCCTAGAATATCCACCAGCTATGTTGACAAGTGATGTTTGTTCATCCGTTGCAACATTCACACCAAACTCTTTTGTTTTTTTAATGTTTTTGAATGTGGCTGCACCTTGGTGAATAAAGACCGCTATAAGCAGTGGGGCATATGAAATCTGCATGGTCCATTCAGCTGCCATCACGTTGTGCCCAAGTGGACCAGTTGAAGTTATCATACTAACACCTGTTACAAAGTATTTTTGTGCAGCATTTGCAACCTTTCTTTCCAATTCAATTTAATCAGAAATGATCTATTATTAGTAGTTTGTACAGAGAAACCTTTATGAAAGTAGGTTTGAAAGTGCAAACATGATAAGTCAAGAGATCATGGTAAACGGGAAAAAATTTCGACTACTCTTAACTGATCAATTAATGATGGATGCAAGGCGACTAAAGGCGCTCTATAACGCAGCATATGAAGATCCGGAAAGTTTTGAAGAAGTAAGCTCTGCTATATCAAACACAATTACTCAACTTGCTACCGCCGTAGAACCGATGGTATCAGATAGTGATTTGGATGGTGTTATACAAGCCATAATGAAAGTTGTTGAGGAGAAGGCAAAAGAAACAGATGAAGCAAAAAGTAAATCTGCAGAAGACGATAAGAAAACGCATAAATCTTCCACTAAGAGTTCTAAAACAAAAAAATCAAAAAAGTAACAATTATTGAGTCAGAAATCAGAAAAATACTTGCCCATAAATTATATCTCCAAAAATGATATTAATATACATGCAGCCTCATTGTGAGTGTGGTATTTGTGGCCATGTTTCTGAAAGTGACTGTATTGCAAAAGAATGTAAATGTTGTATTAATTTCCATATGCGTTCTGGCTCAAAAAAGTAACTATTTTCTAACTAGTTTTTTGTATTTATGACATCAGGATCTACACATCTAGTAGAGTTTTTTCCATTCTACTAATTTTTCTTCCCACATCGTAGAAGCTCTGTTAGCTTCTCTTTCTTCATTCATTTGCTGGATTTTCTTTATGGCTGTTTCAGCCATGCTGGATATTGACTCGGCTATCTTAGCTTCTCTTTCTTCATTCATCCTTTCAATTTTGTGAATGGTTTCTTCTGTTATGCTGGATAATTCATCAACCATCTTAGCTATTCTTTCTTCATTTATCATTTCAATTTTTTCAAATGCCTCTAAAATACCACTTTGAGTCTGAGTGTCAATATTGTCAGTATTTATTTTTTTACTAAAAGCCATTATTGACAAATTGTTTTCTTGGGTTACGTTTGACATGAGACATGGTACAGTATGAATAAATATATCAGACGAGGTGTTCTAGATTAGAACAAACATCTGATTTATTGTGTTATGAAAAGCATTTTTAGTTAAATCTAAATCTAAATTTAGATTTAAATAAGTATTAGCTGCATCATCCATGTGATGCAGCATACAGCTTTTCAAAAATGTATAGATCCAACATGTGGCTTAGAATACCCAATTTCTGAAATTAGAATAGAGTGTGATCGTGGCCATCTCCTTGATGTAAAATACAAAATTGTACCATCTCCTTCTCTTAAAGACCTGTTTTACAACAGAAGAAATCCTGCGGGCAATATCTTTAACGAAAGTGGGGTATGGAGGTTCAGGGAACTGCTAAATTTCTGTCAAATAGATACTGAAAGCGTTGAACAGTGCTCAAAATATCTTGTGTCGTTGGATGGTGCAGAAGGTAGATTGTCAAAGCCATATCATATGTCAAAGGTGGCAGATTTTGTTGCATTAGAGCATGAAAACTTGTGGCTTCAACCAGAAGGATACAATCCTAGTGGTTCGTTTAAGGATAATGGTATGTCTACGGCTGTTACACATGCAAAGCTTGTTAATATAAAAAAAATAATTTGCGCGTCTACAGGAAATACCTCAGCATCAGCGGCAATGTATGCCGCAAACGAGAACATAGAATGTGATGTTTATATTCCTACTGGCGAAATTGCACCTGGTAAACTAAGTCAGGCTTTTCAGTTTGGAGCTCAAGTAATAGAAATAAAAGGAAATTTTGATGACGCACTTGCCACTTCCTTGGAAAAAGCAAGTGAAGTTGGGGGGTACACTGTCAACTCAGTAAACCCATTTAGAATTGAGGGGCAAAAGACCATAGTTTTTAGAGCACTAGAGCAACTGGATTGGAATACACCAGACTGGATTGTTTACCCAGGCGGTGCACTTGGAAATACCTCGAGTTGTGGCAAGAGCTTGATGGAGTTATACGAATGGGGATGGATTAAGAAAATTCCGCGTTTAGCAGTAGTAAACTCTGATGGTGCAAATACTTTGTATACACTTTACAATGGAAAATTTGAGGAAACTAAGTTACGCTGGAACAAAGGTAAACCAGACACAAACCTCATAAAAAAATACTATTTACACATGGACAAAAATGGAATTAGGCCAAAAACCAAGGCTACAGCAATTCAAATTGCAAAACCGGCTAATATTATAAAAGGGTTAAGAGCACTGGAATTTACAAACGGTGTTGTCACTCAAGTCTCTGATCAAGAAATGATGGATGGAATGGCGCTGGTTGGTCTAAATGGATTTGATTGTGAGATGGCATCAGGTGCAGTCCCTGCAGGTATCAAAAAATTGATTGTAGAGGAAATAATAAAAAAAGATGACATTGTAATAGGAATTCTCACTGGAAGGCAAAAAGATTCTAGCATTCCAGTTGACTATCACAAAAACCCTCAGAATAAGTTTGCAAATCCGCCTAAAACATAATTAACTAATTTACGGGCAGTTCTGGCTCTGGTACTATAACTACATGATCTAATTGAAGATCATGTTTAATTGTATCAGATATCTCCTTAACAAGCTTACTTGTTACATCAAGCCTTGTCTCATTGGGAAGAATTATGTGTATTTCTGCATTAAACTCATGACCAGCTGGTCTTAGAAAAATACCGCCAGTTTTTATTTTGAATTTATTGTCAATAATGTTTTTTATGTTTTCTGCCATCTGTGGATTCTGAATTGCATCTACAAGTACTAATGCTGATTCTTTAATTGCTGCATATGCCATAAAGAAAATGTATCCAGCTATAATCATACCGCCGATTGCATCCATAAATGTAAAACCAAGATATGTGGCTACAAGTACACTGGTAAATCCAACAAACGACGCAGTTCCATCTTTAATGGAATTCTTTGCATCAAGTTTTAGCGATATTAGATTAGATTCTGAAGCTACTTTTCTGATTTTAAAAGCTCTATGCAAAGAAATACTTCCTGCAGCGACCAGTGTTATCATGGCTATTTCAGGATGCAATATAATTCGAGGTTCGTATAGTGCTTCAAATGCATGGTATGCGATAAATGCGCCTAGAATAGTAATTATTATTGCTGCAATAAATGCTGCTAAAACCTCAACTTTACGATAACCAAAATGAAACAAGGTACTTCTTGGTTTTTTAGCCATCAAGATTCCAAACCATACAATAAATGAAATCATGGCATCCGCCAAAGAATCTATGCCATCAGCAGTAAGAGTTATACTACCAGCAAACATTGATACTAAAATTTCAGCCACCCCTATGGCTGCAAGTGTTATTACTGATTGCCTAGCAGCATGTTGTCCTTTACTAAGAAGCGCGGTAGCATCATAGGCTTCACCACGTTTATCTGCATAACTCAATGTAGAATCTTATCAATTAAGAAATTTGCATTACCTAGTTTTAAATCATGTGTAGTTACCGTGGTGCAAAGTGTGCCTCTAGTAATTTTTTTTTCTCTTCCATATGAAATAGTTCTTCGGTGTGTTTGAACGCATCATCATGGTTTCGTTTAAAAAGCATAGCTTGCATTAAAAGATGATTTTCGGGCACTACTATTCCTGTTTGATCATCAGAATAGGTAATTTTTACTACATCATCTTGGACCTCTAATAAATCCGCATGTATGTGGATCATGTTTGTATCCTTGAAACTGAATTTTGTAGATTCTGCAAAGTCACGAATATCCTTTGTTCCTTTAGCTGTATACAAAATAGCAACGCCATATTCATTTTTAAAAAGATCTAAAATTTCTGAGGGTTTTGGTGCCGTATCAACAAATCTAACATCCATCAAATGAACATGCATCTGTCTTGTGGGTACCTTGAATACTCGTATGTATAACGGAGTATCTTTTCCCATATAGCTTTTAACATCATCATTGTGATGTGGTTTTCTAGTCCACTCTATGGAATCTTTTACTTCTATTTTAGAATCTTCCAAGTCTGCCCAGCGACGCAATAAGGTTGCGTCGAATCGCTTTATTCTAGCACCATATTTTTCTTTAAGGGGTTGTAAAATTCTTCCCATGCCAGTTACATTGCAGCTTCCTTGCATGACATATTTTTTATCAAATGCATCCTTATAGTTGACTCTAGAGTTAAAGATAAGATCCGCAACTGACTTGTCACCAATTATGGTTTCTCCCCCTTGGAAAATTGCGCTTAGGTTTTTTGGTTCATACAAAGTTTTTTTATTAGTATAACCTTGCCCGCCTGGAGCCGCATCTATTACCAAATCACATTTTTCTAAAGCTTCATCTATGGTACCAGATATCTTAAAATTTTTAAATTGATCCATCTTATTTTTAGGAACGTAGACTCTAAATCCCCTTGAAATAGCATCATTGACTTTTTCATCGGGTGAATACTTGCCAACACCTACTACTTCAATATCTGAATCTCCTGCGATAAATTGAGATATTCTACTGCCTATTGACCCATACCCGTTAACAAAAACCCTTTTCATAATTTTTTTTGTTATTATACCTCTTATTTAGATACTTATGATAAGAACTAAATATCGCCAAAACTTGGTGATGCCGTTGAATACTCATGGCCCTTCACTTGTAATTGGTGCTGCAATTGCAACAGTTTCCATTTTTAGTGCAGCCGTTATCTTTGGAACTGATTTCATTGATTTTAAACAGCCTATGAAAACACAAGAAGATCTCAATGACATATCTCAACAAATTCAAGAAGCGCCAGAAAAAAGTCAAAGTGATGCATATGCAACGTCTCTTTTTACAGCAAACGCATCCCCAGTCCTTGGCTCAGATGATGCTCCTATCACGTTGGTGGAATTTGGGGATTATCAGTGCTTTTATTGCAATCGGTTTTTCCACACTGCAGAACCTGACATTGTAAAAAATTATGTTGAAACTGGAAAAGTAAAGATGATCTTCAAAGATTTTACAATTATAGGTCAAGACTCTATAAATGCGGCACATGCTACACATTGTGCACAGGAAGTAGGAAAATTTTGGGAATTTCATGACACTTTGTACAACAACTGGACAGGTGAAAACAACGGATGGGCTTCTTCTTCAAATATTAGTGGATTTGCAAAACAACTAGGATTAGATGAGGAAGGTTTCAAGTCTTGCATGTCTGATGCCCGGTATGTATCTGTTATAAAAGCAAGCTATTCTGATGCCAAAACCCTAGGTTTGACTGGAACCCCCGGCTTCTTTATTATAGGTCCTGATAATTCTATAACTAAGATAAGCGGTGCGCAACCATATGAGGTTTTTGAAGAAATTTTTAACTCAAAACTTGAAAAAATAAAATAATTAACTGCAGCGATCCTACATAGTGAATAAAAGTTATGATTTGTTGGCATCAAATTTACCCCAAAATGCTTATATTTGCAATCTAGAAGGTGGTAGCTGTTGACCGTAGGAATAGACGATATTGCCATCTACATTCCAAGGCTATTCTTAGATGCGCGAGATTTCGCAAAAGCAAGGGGAATGGACCCAGACAAACTCCAACGTGGGCTTGGAATCTCACAAATGGCCATGGTAGATACAAATCAGGACCCTGCATGCATGGCTGCAAATGCCTGTCTAAAGATAATGCAAAAAAGTGACTTATCTCCAAATGAGGTGGGGCGTCTGTATGTAGCCACTGAATCGTCACTTGATGAATCAAAGGCAATGAATTCTTACGTAATAGGAATGCTAGAACAGGTTTACGGAGATGATTCTTTTGGACACTGTGGCGGGATAGAATGTAAATTTGCTTGTGTGAGTGGCTCTTATGCATTGTATGACAATTCTAACTGGATAAGGGCCGGCGAAGCAGAAGGCAAATCCGCCATCGTAGTTGTTTCCGATATAGCAAAGTATGACCTTGGTTCAAGTGGGGAGTACACCCAAGGTGCTGGTGCTGTCGCAATGCTTGTTAATGACAAACCCCGTCTTTTAGAGTTTGATCCAAAAGTTACGGCTACTTCAATCAAAAATGAATATGATTTCTATAGACCCTTTGGAAAAGAAACACCAATCGTACATGGTCAGTATTCTAATCTGCTTTATCTGCTTCAAGTAAAGAAGGCTTTAATGCTGTATAAAGAAAAAGCACTTTCCAGCGGTTTAATAAAACTAAAAGCTGGGGAGACAATTTTGGACTATATTGACTTTCTTAACATGCATTTGCCATACAGCAATATGGGAAAAAAAGCCATGGCGTATCTTCTAAGACATGAATGGCGCAAACTCCCACGCTGGAAAAAAATAATTGAAAAGATAGGAATGGAAGAACCTGCCCCAAAAGATCCACGCGGAACAATCGAATCAGTTCTAGCAGATTCTGAATTTATGACAAAGGATCATGAGTTTACGAAGAAATTTACAAAGACTGAGGAATTTCAAGAAGCATATGACTCAAAGCTAGCAAGCTCACTTATTGCATCCCAAATGATTGGAAACCTTTACACGGCATCGCTTTATCTTGGATTTAGGAGTACTCTAGAGTTTGAGTTCCAAAAGGGAACTGATCTTGAAGGAAAAAGATTTGGATTTGGTTCTTATGGAAGTGGAAGTAGTGCGATGGTATTTAGCGGTGTAATTAAACCAACGTACAAAGAAATTGTAAGAGATATGAATCTAGAATCCGAAATTGGAAATAGAGTAAAGCTCTCGCTTGAAGAATATGAAGAGATTCACGAAAATAAACGTGGACTAAAAGAAAACTTTCTGAAAAGTAAAAAGGAATTCGTGCTTGTAGATGTTAAAAATACACCAGAAAGTAGTGGAGAACGCAGGTACGTCTACAACAGCTAGGTCATTATCTTGAACTGAATATTTCTTTCCTTCAAATAACTTATCAGTTTTTCAGCATGTTTTTGGTCTTCTGTTTCTAGGCTTAAAGTTACTCCAGCGGTTCCTGCTGGAATACTTGAGCTTAACCTATCATGTACAACTTCAACAATGTTAACGCTTAGGGATGATATCTGATCTATTACCTCCTTAAGTGCTCCAGGCTTGTCTGTTAACAACACAAAGATCTTTACCATCCTTCCCATCTCTGTCAGACCTTTTGCAACTATCTGTCCAAGTAGATACATGTCCACATTTCCTCCTGAAAGTATCGTGACAACCTTCTTTCCCTTTGCTGGCTTTTTGTCAAGCAAGTATGCCAAGCTTACTGCCCCAGCTGGTTCAACAACCATCTTCGTTCTTTCCATAAGAAGAAACATCGCTTTGACTATTTGTGAATCATCTACTAGAACAATATCATCTATCAATTCGCTTATTATCTTAAATGTGAATTCGCCTGGTTTTTTGACCGATATACCGTCTGCAATTGTTTGTCTACCTTCAACAGATTGAAGTTTGCCAGAGTCAAGAGAATTTTTCATTGCCGGAAAAGCACTTGATTGTACACCTATTATCTTTACGTTTGGCTTTTTGGTCTTTACAGCTCGCAATACCCCAGCAGCTAGTCCTCCTCCACCAACTGGCAGATAAATCTCATCTACGTCAGGCAAATCCTGCATGATTTCTAATCCGATTACTCCTTGCGCAGCTATAACTTTTTGATCATCAAACGCATGGATTATTTGTCCACCAGTTTTGTCAGCTATCTCCAATGCTTTTGACCATGACTCATCATAGATTGTTCCATCAAGCACCACATTTGCGCCATATGCTTTTGTTGCAGCAACCTTAGCAGGAGATGCATTTACTGGCATTACAATTGTACATGGGATGTTTTCAAGTGCGGATGCAAACGCAACACCCTGTGCATGGTTTCCTGCAGAAGCTGCAATGACACCTTTTTTCTTTTCTTCTTTTGATAAAGAATGGATCTTTGCATATGCCCCCCTAACTTTAAATGAACCAGTCTTTTGTAAGCATTCTGATTTTAGATAAATCTTTGAGTCAGTCATCTGGCTAAATGTCGCAGAAAGCTCCATGGGCGTTTTGCGTATTACATTTCCTTGAATTGATTGTGATGCAACTATGTCATCAAAAGATAGATTCAACAAAATTGTTCAGAACCTTTACAATTTAATGGTTGTTTTTCGTCATACCGCATATATAATTTCGTCATAGTTGAAACTTTTTAGCCCTTTTATTATCATTTTACTGGAATAAGCCTAGACAGAAAAATAGACTGAATCCATTAGGTTTTACCTATGAGACAAGCAATGATGTAAGATTTTGACACATACTTCCTATTATTAATCGTAATAGATAATGAATATTCATGCTACTAGATTCAGATAGCCGGGAAGGAGAGAGAAATCTAGATTCTTATACAGATGAAGAAGGTCTACTCAAAGATATGCAACTTTCTGAATTAGCTTTAAAAATTTCAAAACTTACCTTCGGTTGGAATAATCATTCAGACCCTGTTAAAGAAGCACACAGCCTTATGAATATGGTTAGAAAACTTTCTCTAGACATTTCTGAGTATGAGCAAAGAATGGGCTCTAAACTTAGCGAGTATCAGAGAAATATAATTTATAATTCTATGGAAGATTTAGAAAAACTAATTCCTTACATGAAAAACAAAATCAAACCTTCTGAAAGTTTAGAAAATATAGTCCATTAAACAAATGCTTGACTTCTATTTTGGAACTGAAAGAGATTTTCTAGATTATTACCAGTCATTGACAAACAATTTTAATTTTGCAATGCATTAATGGTTTGGTCCATTCTGTTTAGCAAACTATCTTTTACTTTTGCTGGAATTCTTATTGGATCAAAATTACCTTCTTTTGTTTGATTTTTTATGTGCTCCAAATCAAAATTACACAAACATCCTTCTTCTGCAGCAATCAGCCGCATTTCATCAATCATGACTGATGTTGTATGATATACCACAAATAACATGTTATCAAGCTCTTTGAACAACTCTGACTGTTTTTTTGTATATTGTTCAAAGTTTTTATCCGAACTAGAATGCACTTTTTCGATAATTTCCTTAGTAAATGACTCGTTTTGAAAAAAGATTTCAAAAAGCTTTTGGTTATCCACATTTTCATATCCAATTTCTTTTAGTTTTTCTTGGATTGCTAGATCAACTTTTGGTGCAATCTCAGATTGGAGAGTGTTGGTTTTTTCAAGTATGTCTGCAAGCTCTTTTTGAATTTCTACAACACGGTGATCTACTTTGTAGTATAATAACGCATGATATTGTAATGACATATGACAAGAAAGAAGATAATTTCCTTCCGATATTTCAAACTTGATAAAAATTCGTCGTAAATCTTTGTCATTTGAAACAGATATCCCCTGAGTTTTCCAGTCAGGGATCTTTTTTAGAACATTCTGATAATACGTCTCTACATTTTTTGGATCAAAGGTATTCTGTTCAACAATTGTACTATCTCCAAGCATAAGCTTAACTGGAATACTTTTTGTAACACTGGCGATCTTTTCTTGAAAAATGGATCGCACCTTCTCACTTTTTTCAGTCATAGATTTAATAAACGGATCTGATGACTTTGAAGGGATTTGCACGATTCTTTCTTTGGTTTGCTACATAAATTTGATGTGTACTTTAAATAATTAATTTGTAATGAGGATCATGGCATGCCGAAAGTTAAAATTAAGAGGATAATTTGTTGGAATTGTAAAGTGGAAATAACCCAATATTTTGACAAGAAATACAAAGGTGACCGTGGGCAATGCCCTATTTGTGGGGTAAATTTCCCCCTAGAATGAATATAGGTTTGCCTAAGTGGATAATACTATGAGTGAAAACCCACCACCTGACACGCCTGAACCGATAGCAACTGACATAGTTGACATGATGCTAGGAGCCAAGCGATCTATGGTTCTAGATACGGAGACCTTGATTAAAGAAATCCAAACGAGGGTCTGGAGTGCACTCAAGAAAGGATACCAGTATGACTACTCCCTAGATGAATCTGACAAGTTTTTGCGGGAACATGTTTCATCAAGACTAAATATGATCGTGCTTTATGTTGATTTAGTAGGTTCCACGCAGATGACCTTACAACTACCGGCAAACAAAGTAGCTATAATCATAAGCTCATTTTCTCAAGAAATGGGATTCGTGATAAAAAATCATCATGGTTATGTTTTGAAATATGTTGGAGATGCTGTGATTGGGTATTTTGTAACCCAGGATAGTCAACTTGTTGCTGCAGACAATGCGGTTAACTGTGCAAAATCAATGATATCTGTCATTGAAAAAGGAATAAACCCAATTCTTAGTCAATATGACTATCCAGATCTTAGCGTTAAGATAGGTATGGATTTTGGAGAAAACACCATAGTAAGATATGGAGATGACAAGGTTAAATCGCATGTTGACATTTTAGGCCCTGGCATGAGCATTGCGGCAAAGATTACAAATCTTGCCAGGCCAAACCAAATTTTAATTGGTGAAGACGTTTATGAAAAGTTGCATCCCACTTTAAAACAATCTTTCAAAGAAGTAGAGTGGCATGGAAATGAGTGGGACTATCGTGACAGAGAAACTGGCAAAATTTATCTAGTTTATGTATACATGGACTAGGCAATGAATTTATCAGGGCATTCGATATGCTCGTAATGATGATCGGTAAATTCTTCTCCAACAACATACATTACAATTTTATACAAATCTGTTGGAACAATAGTTTTTTTGCACTTTATACAGTACTTTGATACCGTTTTTACCATTTTATTGAGGAAGATCAGAGCCTTGTATAAGGATCAGCGATCAGCTGGATTTGATAAAAAATGATTTCAGGTTGACATGTTCATATATGTAACACACAAGCCACTCACGGAAAAGTGAAATAAGGGTTACAAAGAATGATGCGTATGTGGAATGTTGATGCAAAGAAGATGCTTGAGTATTACATGTTCAACTCAGATATGATAAACCCTTCATTTGCATTTCCAAGGCTTCCGCCTAACGTCAACCATTCTGTTGGCATATCAAAAACAGGTAAGCTTAAAGACGACATAATTCGTGATAATGCTACAATGCTTGCAAGACTCTATGATTTTCAAATAATGTTTCAAAAACATGCAGAAGGCCTTTTTGATTTGGCGCCAAATCAGTTTGGTCCTGGTCATCCGTTACATTTGAAAACAAATCACAGCAACTCATTACAACTAGAAAACGAACAACTAAAAAAAGAAAACGCAGCACTAAAGCGTGATTTGGAAAAACGTAAACAAAAGTAAACCTAACTTTATTAACTCTGATTTCTTATCGGTTTTGTGGCAAAAACCCCAATTCAAAAATGGAAGGCCAACATAGAAGTTTATAGGAAAAAATGCCAGAAAATTCTTCTAATCTCTAAAGACATACGGTATGTTGGGCTCATAAATGAATATGGAAGAACCATGACTGGCATAGTAAAAAAGGGAACAAGTCCACTACTCAAATCTGATCAGGCAAGAAATGAATTCTTTCTTATCTCTGCACTGCTATCTATGAGGCGTGTGCATTATTCTGCAATTGGCGATATCGATTTTGCCATCTTTAAACATCATAAGGTTACCTTGCTTTTATTTCAAAAAGAAGAGGGCGCTTACTACATTTCTGTAGATAAAAGAACCACGCTTGATTCATTAACGAAAATAATTGATAAAATTAAAAAATTGATCTAAAGCGGAGCAAAACCATGGAATCCAGCTGCTTGCTTTGCGCTGTCAGGTAATGCTGGTTCAAACAATGATATCATATATTTATCAGGATCCAAAATTATGGCGTTTTTTCCTGCGTTTTGAGAAACAATATCTCTGTATACTGTCACATTTTGCGATTTGAGTTCTTGCAAGGCGTCTTTTATGTCGCCTACTACAAGGCCAATTACAATTCCGTTCTCAATTGAGGTGCCTGTGTTAATTGGGCATGTTGCTGGATGTAATATTACAGTAGCTCCTTGTTTTGCAAGTTCAACCCAATTCTCTCTTCTATTTTTTATAGCCATGCCTATTACTTCATTATAGAATTTAACGGATTTTTCCAAATTCGATACCGCAATTATTACACTGCCAAGATGTCTTATGTTCACAACGAAATTTGATGCTCCCGTGTTAAAATCCTTCTGTTACACTACTTGTACCATTGTTTCTGTTCTCTCAACACCTTTTATATTTTGAATTTCTGTTGTAACATCTTTAATCTGAGACAACGATTTAACTTCTATTAGGGCAACCGCATCGAATTGCCCACTTACTGCAAATGAATCATAGACTGATTTGACCATACGCAATCTTGCTGCGATTAGTTTTTTTGGAGATTTTACGAGTACTACTGCTTTTACCATCCAAGATTTACCTCCACTTCTATTAGAGTTTCAGTGGTTACAATTTCTCTTATTTTTTTAAAATCAATTACAATATTGTTTATTTCATCAATTGTTCCCTGAAGGACAACTGCTATATCAGATCGGCCTGTCACAATCATAACCTCACGAATTGTTTTTCTTGTTTTTGACAGTGTTTGTACTACGTTGTCAACTTTTCCCGGTTTGACTGCAATTAGGCAAAGTGCCCTCATATGTATAATATCAATCACGTATGGATAAGTGTTTACTATCGTTTTGCAAAAAATATAAACAAGAGATGATGTCAAGGATGTCTTGTGTACATATTCAATGGTATTTTATTATGGAATAAAGATTTAACAATAAATTGAACTAGTCTTCAGCAGCTTCTTGGGAACGTGCTTCCTCAAGATATGCTCTTCTTGCTTCCATCTCGGCTTCTTTATCCATGTTTGAATCATCCTCTACAACTATAATCCCAGAATCATCTCCTGAAACTAAATCCTGTTTTAGTTTTGATTTTTGTTTAGCCTTTGCTACAGCTTTTTTCTTTGGTTTTTTTTCATCAATAACCTTTGTCTTCTTGTCTTTTTTCTTACCCTTTTTCATTATGATGACTTTTTTCAGAATTGTATGCGATGTTATTAAACTTGTCTTAGAATTTGTGCCTAGATTCCGTTCTTTTGTTCGTTATTAAAACAAATTGTAGTGCCACCGGCGGGACTTGAACGCGCGACAGCTCGGTCTTCAGCCGAGTGCTCTCCCGGGCTGAGCTACGGTGGCACATCGAAATATCCAATTTGTGGGGAATTAAAGTGTGTCTGTTCTACTTTTGCCAAGCAGTGTCTTTGATCATTTTTCTTTTATTGATCACACGAGCTATGACAAAAAGCAGATCTGAAAGCCGGTTTATGTAAATCTGACCTGTTTTGTTTACCTGTTCTTTTTCAGACAAGGATACTATGCACGTCTCTGCGCGTCTTGAGATTGCCCGAGCTAGATGCGCCTGCGATGCAATTGTATCACCCCCAGGCAGGATAAAATATGTTATTGGCGATATCTCTTTTTCCAGTCTGTCTATCTGCTCCTCAAGAAAATGTACCATATCCTGTGTAATTCTGTTTGAAGTGTTTTTCAAATCCGAATTGGCAAGATCTGCTCCCAAAACAAAAAGATCATTTTGAATTTTTACTAACAAATCATGAATATCTTTGTCTGGATTTAATGAAAGGACAACTCCTAATGCCGAATTTATCTCGTCAACAGCACCATATGCTATAATTCTGGGATTGGATTTTGATACACGCTTGTTGCCTATAAGTCCAGTAGAACCATCATCACCTGTCTTTGTATAAATTTTTGTCAATAGGGAATTGATGGTTTTGGCATTTTTATCTTGTTCGAATTATTTAATAATAGTGCGTATGGTCGATTAGAGCATGTCAGAACTGCCATGCCCACATTATCAATCAAAATATGCTGACAAAAAAGAGATATCAAAGCACATTGACCGAATACATGGCGGAGCTGGACTTCTTAAAGGCGATAAAAGGCAATTCTAATGTTACTTGATTTTTTTAATACTGTTGCTGATCTAAAAAAAATACCTCGTAAAGGTTGGAAAGAAAAAGTCGGTTTGCTGACCCACGAATCAGTTGCTGATCACTCTTACAACACAGCTGTTATGGCCATGGTGCTTTCTGATCTAAAAGAACTTGATACTGAAAAAATACTAAGGATGGCCTTGTTACATGACATGGCTGAATCTGTAACTGGAGATTTTACACCAGAAGAGATTTCTAAAAAAGACAAAAGGAAGCTGGAAAATAATGCTATGCTAGACATACTTTCAAAATTGCCAGCAAAACTTGCAAACAATTATACAAAAATATGGAAGGAATATCAAAATGGAAATTCGAAAGAAGCCATTTTAGTTCATGAAATTGATCGTCTAGAGATGGCGCTTCAGGCTCGGAAATATAGTAGCGATGGATATCCAAAGGAGAAGCTTGAGATATTTTTTTCTACAGCAAAAAAAGGAATTAAAAGTAAAGAAGTTTTGGCAATCCTTGATAAAATCCTATAAATAACAAAATCTCCTTGTTTTAATTATGCAGTATTTTATGGCACTCAAAATAGGAGAAAAACGAGTAAAGCAAGCAAGGGAGTATCTAAATAAATATACAAATGACACTGCCATGCCTGCACTTGCATTAAAAGACAATAAGACAAATGTTTGGGAGCCGGTAGGTGAAGAAAACTTGTATGCAGTTCTAAATGACGCTGTCGGATATGTGCTAACTGATGTAAGTGGGTACATGGTTGTATTATGTGATAAAAACGGAATCTCAAAAGCTATTGCCAGAGGTCTTGATGCAGAACGTAAGGATGCCATAGTAAAGATGCTACAGGCAGACAATATTCAAGAGTACAAAGGACAGGTTTCATTGCCAGTATAATATGACAAGTCCATTTTTAATCAGCGGCATTTTATTTCTAGTACTATAGAATCAATTTTTGAATGATAAGTATTTGTAATTTTTAAACATTAAATTAGCACAGCTGCTCAATCCTAGGAATGGCAAAGAAATTCGAGCATGAGATAGAGGTACATGGTCATCTCATAGATTCGATGATACTTACAAAAATTTTTGATATCATCATGGATCTAAATGGCGAATTCCAAGTACAGGAATTCAAAGTTGGGAAGAGAAAGAAAGACGAGAGCTATACAAAACTGCTAATACAAGCTAGTTCACAAAAACACCTTGATGAGATTCTAGAATCTGTATACAGAGAAGGCGCAACGTCTAGAATTCAACAGCATGTGATGTTAAAGCAGGCACCAAAAGACATGGTGATGCCAGACAACTTTTACAGCACCACAAACAACCGCACAGACATTTTCCATAAAGGAAAATGGATGAAAGTGGAAAACATGATGATGGATAAATGCATAGTAGTTAAGGCAAATCGAGCTTGGTCCACTCCCATTAGAGAAATCAAAAAAGGCGACATTGTGGTAGTAGGTGAAAAAGGAATTCGAGTCACTCCACCTGAAAGGCCAAGAGAAGGAGTAAACCTCTTCCAGTTCATGGGAAGCGGCAGCTCAAGTGAACGACCAACACAGCACATAGCACGAAAAGTAGCATATGACATTTACAAGACAAAGAAGGAAGGAGGTAAGATCGTTCTAGTAGGAGGTCCAGCCATAGTTCATACTGGAGCGTCTGATTCTGTTGCAACCCTGATAAGAATGGGATTCATCGATTGTGTACTTGCAGGAAATGCACTTGCTGTGCACGACATTGAATATGCTACACTTGGAACATCACTTGGCATGAATGTTCGTGATGGCACACTGGCAGTAAGAGGGCACAGAAACCACATGCAGGCAATAAACTCGGTCTTTAAGGAAGGTTCCATAGCCAGGATGGTTGCAAACAAGACTCTAAAAAGAGGCATCATGTATGAATGCGTTAAAAGAAAAGTTCCCTTTGTCTTAGCAGGCTCGTTAAGAGACGACGGACCGCTTCCTGATGTCATAACAGACATGATAGCAGCTCAGAAAAAATACAAAGAGGTTCTAAAAGATGCTAAGATGGTCATAATGATCTCAACCATGCTTCATTCTATTGCTACAGGAAACATGTTGCCGGCAGATGTAAAGGTAATAGTAGTGGACATAAACCAGCCAACTGTCACTAAATTAATGGACCGTGGGACATGGCAGGCACTTGGTATAGTCTCTGATGTTGGAGCATTCTTGCCACTTGTAACTCAAGAGATTCAAAAGATTGCCAAGTGATATCTTAATACAAAAAGTGACCTTTTAGCCTCTTATCCCATATCCAACAAGTACCGAATAACATCCTAGACCACAATCTTCGCATATTGGGGCCATAGAATTTTTTTCAGCACTGCCAATGCAGCATGGCTTTTTTTCTCTTCCCATATGATCAACTGATAGTATTGCCCAAGTAGGACAATCAATAGGGGTAGTTCCTTTTCCTCCCCAGTTTTTTTTCATTAATTCTAGCTGGCTTTTTGGGTTTATGATGTATTGATCATCATATTTATCGATCATTGAGATTATATCATCAACAACTTTTGTTCTTTCTGGGCCAAAAGGAAGCCACAACGGATCACCTTTTGTAAATGGAGTGTGGAACTGGAATCCTATCTTATTTGCATAGTCACGCCATTCTTCAATCACATCTGGCACAGTTTTGTAGTTTAGTGAGTTTATTGTCATGCTAATCCATATGTCCTTCCACGCATTATCACCATTTTTTTCAACATAATCTAGAATGTTTTTTCTTGTTGAAGCATAAGCACCCTTACCACGAATGGTATCATGAACCTCTTGTGTACCATCTACAGAAATCCAGTAAAAGTAAAGGTCTTTGTACTTTTTGAGTGGGTAAGTTCCGTTTGATACGATGGAAACTCGTTTTGGAAACTCATTTACAAATAATTCTATAACATCTGGCCTCAAGGTTGGTTCTCCACCAACTAGTGTTATGATAAAGACGTGATTCTTTTTGAATTTGGTATCGATGATTTCTTTCCACTGTTCTACTGTAAGCTCTTCGTTTTCTTTTCTGTTTAGCCACCAATAACAGTGTGTGCAATGCAAATTACAGACGTTGATTATATCTGCAGAGCCATAGAATGGACTACGCTTGTCAAATAATTTGTATTGAGCATACTTGAGAAAAAGATGAAAATAACATGGTGTTTCCTTCATGATTTGACTAAAGCCCCTTCCCATTATTTCCATGCAATATTGTCTACACGATGTAAGATAAGTATTGTTAAGAATGGCATATATTTACAAAAGCGAGTTTGGTAATCTTAGTCTAATTGTTATTCTAGCAACTTGATCTTGTAACCATATTTACTCATTATTTCCTGCACTTCATAATCATCAACTTGATTAAATTCTTGATAGAACTCCCCAACAGCGTTAAACAAGTATGGTAAATGTAGAACAATGATTTTGTCTGCGACCTTACTTAGCATGTTAATGGTTTCTTTTGGTCCCACTGGCAACGCAATGATGAGCTCTTTTGGTTTCTGTTTTTTTACCCATAATGCAGCTACAAGCATTGTTGCTCCTGTGGCAATTCCGTCATCAACCAAGACTACAGTCCTGCCCTCAAAGTTGTATTCTTTGCTTCCTCTAAATCTAACCAGTCTACGGTCTATTTCTTTCATCTGTACAGCAATTTCTTGATTTATGTAATTTTGTGGAACATTCAACATTATTATATTGCGTTCGTTTGGAAAATAGCTTCCATCATGCATCACTGCCCCTATTGCAAATTCTGGATTGTCAGGGGCACCAATTTTTCTTGAAACAATGATATCAAGTTTAGCACCCAATTCCGAAGCTATGATATTACCAGTAATTACACCCCCCCGCGGAATTGCAAGAATTATTGGGTCTTCTTTTTTTAGCCATTCTAATTTCTTTACAAGTTTCTTTGCAGCATCTTCTCTATTTTGGAACAGCATAAACTATCATTTAATTTTAATAAATAACGTCCCCTTTTTAGTTATGGTCTTGGCTTTGTATGCTATACCTAGGCACGTGCAAACCAATATGCAGCAAAACAACAGCCCTCAAGACTTTGGCCTTCACAAATAAACGTTATACCTCATACTATTATCATCTTTGTTTTTGAAAATCTAGTATTGCTAATATATTATTGATATACTAGGATTGTAATAATTGATGATATGAGATTAAAAGATAAGATTGCAATAGTTACAGGAGCATCAAGCGATATTGGTACAGCAATTGTCAAAAGATTTGTCGAAGAAGGAGCACATGTTGTTTTAGTTGGAAGAAGAATTGACGCACTCAAAAAAACTAGTTCGGCAATAAAAAATGGTGACAAGCAAACAGTAACGATTCCATGTGATATTACAGATGAAGCGCAGGTGATTCAGACCGTAGATCAAGTCTTTGATCATTATGGGAGGATAGACATATTAGTAAATAATGCGGCTACAATAAACGATCCTATTCACTTTCATGAGATGTCTGATTCTGCATGGACAAATTTGATTGACATAAACATGATTGGGACTTTTAAAATGACAAAAGCCGTTTTAAACAGAATGCTTGAGAAAAAGAGCGGGTCTATCATTAACATCGGCTCCATATCTAGT
>CAYZOW010000003.1:36828-62432 GCA_964480245.1 uncultured Nitrosopumilaceae archaeon
CAGAATGCTTGAGAAAAAGAGCGGGTCTATCATTAACATCGGCTCCATATCTAGTAAGCGAGCCATACCAAAGGTTCACTTGACCGTTTATTGTGCAACCAAGGCAGCAATTAACATGTTTACCAAGGGCATCGCTGTAGAATATGCAAGAAGGAATATCCGATGTAATTGTATAAACCCTGGAATTATTAATGCTGGAATGATAAAACCATATCTTGAATACCCAGAAGCAAAGAAGGTTCTAGAAGACAGACAGCCACTAAACAGAATTGGGGAACCGGAAGATGTTGCAAACGCAGCAGTTTATCTTGCATCAGATGAGGCAAATTGGATTTCCGGTATAATCTTAAACGTTGATGGCGGAAAATCGGCGTCAGAGGGTTAAGCAATTGATTAGATTCACTTTACGATCATTACAGGTATCTTTGATTTATGAACTACGCCATTTGATGTACTTCCAAGAAAGATCCCTTTTAGAGCACCCAACCCACGCGCGCTAATGACAATAAGATCAAACTTTTTTTCTCTAGCAAAATCGAGTATTTTGTCTACCGCATGTCCATTGGTTATTTTTTCATTAAAAAGAATACCATTTTGAGCTGAGCGTTTTTTGGCCTTTGCCATAAATTCTTTAGCTACTTTGGTGAGTTCCCTTTCATAATGAATTGGTGTTAAAAGTAATGCCTTAGGATAATACGGTATTACGGTTATTCCTGTTATTACAGCACCACATTGTCTAGCAAGGTAAATAGCATAATCCAGTCCACGAAATGAATTTTTTGAACCATCCATCGGTACAAGGATTTTCTTTATTGCAGGCAATTTTGCCATAAGCGCATTGATTAACTATCATTTTATTAATGTAGCCAAAATATTGGTTTTAGATACTGCAGACAGCAAAACAATCACTCTATTGAACGCCTAGCCTCTTCTTAATTAAATCCAATGTAAGTGCAGGATTAGCTTTTCCATTTGTCTTTTTCATGACTTTGCCAACAAGGTAGTTTATCGTATCAGGATTATTTTTTGCTTCATCTACTGCTTTTTGTTCTTCAACAAAAACATCATCAATTGTTTTTACAAGTGAAGGCTCGTCATCAACGTGACCCAAGTCTAGACTTGAAATGATTTCTGATAACGGTTTTCCAGTTTTTACTATTTCTTGTAGGGCAATCTTTCCAGAATTTCTTGTGATTTTGTTATTCATTATGGCGTCAGCCAGATCAGAAAGATGTGTTGGTGTGAGTTTTAGCTGTTCGCGCTGTTCATTTGTATCTACAAATCCCTTTAGATCCGTTATTATCAGATTAGCAATCTCTTTGGCGTTTTTTTCGTTGTGAGATTGCTCAAACAAGTCTGAATAAAACTTGTCAGAAGAGAGTACTTCGGCAACCTGCAATGGAATTCCATATTTTTTGATGTATCTTTCTTTTTTTGATATTATACTTTCTGGCATATTCCTGTTTAGTTTTTCTATTACCATTTTATCAATCAGAATTGATGGGATGTCGGCTTCTGGAAAATATCTATAATCTTGTTCTTCTTCTTTTGACCTAGCAGAGACTGTTATTTTACGTGCTTCATCCCAATGCCTTGTCTCTGAAGGAAGGGGTATGTTTCTCTCAGCTAGGCTTTGCTGTCTTGTTATCTCAAAGTGTAGTGCTTTTTCTATATCTCTAAATGAGGCAACGTTTTTGATTTCTACTCTATTGCCCTTATCGATTGAAATGTTTCCATCAACTCTTAACGCGCCTTCAAGTGAAGGGTCTGATACTCCCAAGTTTTCAACAAGATCTGCAAGAAGGTTTAGAAATAGTCTGACTTGTTTTGGTGTTTCAAAGTCAGGCTCTGTTACTATCTCTACTAACGGAGTACCTGCTCTGTTATAATCAACCAATGTAACCTGAGTTTTTTCTGAGCTTCCTTCATAGACTAGTCTGCCAGGATCTTCTTCTAGCTGGATTCTTCTGATTCTTATCTCCTTGTCTTCGATCAGAACTTTACCATCATACCCTATGCTTGTTGGACCATACGCATTGTACTGTGTTATCTGAAAACTTTTTGGAAGATCTGGATAAAAATAATTCTTCCTAAAAAATCCAATTTTTTGTGGAACCTTACAGCCAAGTGCCATTGATATCATTACGGCCTTTTCAACTGCCTTTTGGTTTAGAATAGGAAGTGAACCTGGAAGTCCAATACATACAGGACAAATGTTAGCATTTGGTTCAAAGCCACGATAATCTGCCTTACATGAACAAAACAGTTTACTCTCAAGTTTTGTAAGCTGACAGTGAATCTCAAGACCTATCTTAGTCAAGTCGGAACCTCCGGAAGGTTTGTTGTTTTGTGTAAGGCATAAGCTGCCTGTAAAAGCAGTTTTTCTTGCATAGCGTTTGCAAAGAATTGGATCCCAATAGGAAGACCATGTGCAATTTCGTACGGAACAGAAATAGCTGGAATTCCAGCCAAGTTTGCAATTATAGTGTTTATGTCAAGAAGGTAAAGTGTGAGTGGATCGTCTATTTTTTCACCAATTTTGAATGGCAAAATTGGCATTGTAGATGCGACGAGTAGATCTACTTTTTTGAAAGCTTCATCAAGCTGCGATTTTATCATGCTTCTTACTTTTTGAGCCTTCAAGTAGTATTTTCCGTAATAACCAGCTGAAAGTACAAATGCACCAAGTAACATTCTTCTTGTTACTTCAGGACCAAAACTGCTTCTTGCTTTTGATATGTAAGCATTGAATTCGTAACCTTCAAGATCAAAATTAAATCCATATCGTATGTTATCATATCGTGCAAGGTTACTACTTGCTTCTGCAGAAGCAATGGTATAATATGCTGCAACAGAATGCACAGCTGAATTAATTGATATTGGAATGCATTCAGCACCAAGTCTTTGGAGTTTTGATACAGCTCTGTTTGTAGCAGCTGCTACATCTTTGTCAACCCCATCTCCAATCATTTCTGAAATTATTCCAATTTTTTTTCCAGAAATTCCTGCATCAAGGTCTTTTGCATAATCTGGTTTACCATTGTCTAAAGTAGTATTGTCATGTAGATCACGGCCTGAAATAATATTCAAAATAAAAGCAGCATCTTCCACGGTTCTTGCAAGTGGACCTATCTGCTCTATGCTGTTAGCGTATGAGACAAGACCATATCTGCTTACCAAACCATATGTAGGCTTGAGACCAACTACTGAGCAAAAGCTTGCTGGGCTTCTCACAGAACCTCCGGTATCTGACCCAAGAGAGGCTAGGCACTCAAGTGCACTAACTGAGACTCCGCTTCCACCGGATGAGCCGCCAGGTACATAGTCAGTGTTCCATGGGTTCCTTGTGGGTCCAAAATAACTAAACTCTGTCGTAGAACCCATTGCAAACTCATCAAGGTTTGCCTTTCCGATAATTATGGCATCTTCTGATTTTAGCTTTGATACAACAGTTGCGTCATATGGTGCAACAAAATCTTCTAAAAGCTTTGATGCACATGTGGTTTTCATTCCTTTAGTACAGATGTTGTCTTTTATTGAAATTGGCATGCCAAGACATGAACCAGTTTTTTCTTTGGCCTTTAATTTTTTGTCTACTTGTTTTGCTTGCGTCAATGCATTTTCATTTACTGAAATAAATGCATGCACCTTTTTCTCTACTTTTTCTATTCTTTCTAATGTTTTTGCAACATATTCTTCAACAGATGTTGAAGCATCCTTTATCTGTTGAAGATATTGAGTCGCCGAAATTCCAAGACTCATATTAAATCATCTTTGGTGCCTTGACAAAGTTTTCTTTTGTATGTTTTAATTTTTCAACAAGCTTTTCTTCATATGGGATATACTTGTCTTCTCTGAGCTTTTCAAGTGTTAATTCCTGAGTCAGTATTTTATCAGAGCTAATCTCTAGTTTGTCCAACCTTTCAAAATAATTTATGATTTGTTCTACCTGTTTTACGTATTTTTCTGGGTTCTTTAGCTCGATTTTTATTAAATCACCAAGACGCTCTATTTCATCCTTTTTTACCATTTTCTCCCCTATGGTGTGAGTCTATCTACGTCTCTTGGATAAAATGTTACATCTCTAATATTCTCAGTTCCAGTCAGTGCCATCATTAGCCTTTCAACCCCTATTCCACAGCCAGCATGTGGTGGAACACCGTAATCAAAGACTCTAAGATGGTAGTCAAAAGTATCAAGCTTGAACCCTTTGTTCTTCATTCTTTCTTCAAGATCTGATCTTTTTTCAATTCTTGTACTTCCAGATGAAAGCTCTAAATCATCAAACATCAAGTCAAACGATTCGGACATTTTTGGATCATCTTTTTTTGCCTTGACGTAAAATGGCTTTGGACCTAATGGCCAATCTTTTATGAAATAAAATCCTGACAAGTTTATCTTCTTTAGGTTCGCTGGGTACAAATCATCACCCCACTCTGTCTTTGCTCCCGTTTTTTGTATTTTCTCTACAAGCTCAGAATATGTATACTGTGGAATTGAGCTTGGAACGTCAGGAACTTTTAGTTCCAAACCAGAGTTTGATTTTAAGTGAAATTCTTTTACTGCTTGAACAGATCTTTTTACAATGTTTTCTATGTGTTTCATTATGTCATTGTAATCTGAAAATGCTTCTTCCAAGTCTATTGATATTGCTTCAGAAAGGTGTCTGTTGGTTCGTGAAGGTTCTGCCCTAAAAATTGGCGCAATTTCAAATACTTTTTCAAAGCTCATTGTAAGCTGTTCTTTGTAGAGCTGAGGACTCTGGGCAAGAAAGGCTTCTTTGTTGTAATAAAATATAGGAAATAGTGCGGCACCGCCCTCTGTGGCAGTAGCAATCATCTTCGGAGTGTTTACTTCGATAAACTCTTTTTCGTATAGATATTCCCGGATTGATTTTAAAACCAAACTTCGCATCTTGAATATATGTTGTAAAATGTTTCGCCTAAGATCAACTGCTCGTATCTCAAGTCTGGTGTCAATGTTTGCTACTATTTTTGTTTGTGAAGTAAAAGGTGCAACCTTCTCAACACTGGAAAAAATTCTCATCTCAGATGGTACAATCTCTGCACCGTGTGGTGCTTTGTCCGATGGCTGAACTTTTCCTTTTACAGCGACGCTAGATTGTTCTTTTAATTTTACTATACTTTGCCTTATTTCATTAGGACATAAACCAGCCTTAGCAGTAATCTGAATCTCGCCTTCTTTGTCGTTGAGCATCATAAACACAAGATTTCCATGGTCACGAACACTTGCAACCCATCCCATCACAATTACTTCTTTTCCATCCATTGCTGGACTGATCTGATTTGAATAAATTGTTCTGCGCCAAGTACCAAGCTCTGTATCTGCCATAATCTGACCTTTTCATCAAATCTGTTCTAGTTAGTGTTAATTTGTGTTTGTGTTTGTCTGTTCCTTAGTGGTACGCCCCCCTTCTTATACTAAAAAATAAAGCGATCCATACTAATTTGACTAACACTATCTTACAGCATCGTTACACTAGTCTATTTTCTGGTGCCGTGTTATGTATTGCAGGGTTAGCAATTTTTGTATATATTTCTCCAGCTGATCTATTAACACCGGGTTTTGTACGAGACGGAATGCTAATTCAATCACAACGTATTTTGCCTAATGAACCTATCAACGGATTAATTTCTGTAACTAATCTAGGTCATGACATATCTATCTTTGTAAATAAACCCTCATTAGATATTCCATTAAGAGCTGAGATCAAAGATCCAAATGGAATAACAATACATGATTCAGATATTTCTGAATCATTGCAAGCTACATTTAGACCAGAGGTAGTTGGCAAATATACAGTTACAGTTACAAATTTTGGTTCAGATGCAACAATGATCAGCGCATATTATGGACATCACTTACCAGAAACAACTAAAACAAATACAGAGACAACACTTGGTTATTTGTGGATTCCATTGATAATAGGTGGGAGTTATTTGATAGTCCATACTAATTCCACAGTCTTATTAAGATCAGGTAAAAATCTGAATTAAAACAATATAGAATAATTAGGTAGTAAATTTCATGCAACTTTCATAAAGAACCAGTTCTAAGTAAAATTAGGGCAGACAATGACATCAATAGCTACTCTAGGTTCTCACTGTGCATTACAGGTCCTGAAGGGTGCAAAGGACGAAGGTTTTAAGACAGTCTTAGTGTGTGAAAAAAAACGTGAAAAACTTTATCGCAGATATGGATTTATAGATGAATTTGTTCTGGTTGACTCTTTTCTTGAGGTCATAGACCAGAAATGTGCATCAGAGCTAAAAGATGAAGACGCAATCATAATTCCACATGGAACTCTGATTTCTCAGATGGACTCTTCTCAGATAGAATCCATAAAGACTCCAATTTTTGGCAATAAATGGATTCTAAGATGGGAATCGGATAGAAAAATGAAGGAAAAACTAATGCTTGAATCAAAGCTTAACGTTCCAAAATCTATAGCTAGTCCTAAAGAAATCAATAGTCTTGTCATAGCAAAACGACATGGTGCAGCAGGAGGCAAGGGGTACTTTTTGGCTACAAGTGAAAAAGACTACAAGAAAAAACGCGATAGATTGATCTCACAGGGATTAATCAATGGTGACGATGATCTGTATTTGCAGGAATACTCTTTTGGTATATCAGCATACTTACAATATTTTTATTCGTCACTAAAAGGAGAATTGGAATTCTTTGGGGCAGACAGAAGATATGAATCAGACATTGATGGTCTTGCAAGGATTCCAGCCCCTCAGCAGATTGAGATTGATTTGATACCGTCATTTAATGTGATGGGAAACATTCCTATCGTTTTAAGAGAATCGCTTCTTGATGAGGTCTATTCCATGGGCGAGAGGTTTGTTGACACTGCAAAGCGACTAGTATCACCTGGAATGAATGGGCCTTTCTGTCTTGAGGGAGTATACGATGAGAATGGCAAATTTACTGCATTTGAGTTCTCTGCAAGAATTGTGGCAGGTACTAATCTGTACATAGATGGCTCACCCTACTCAACATTTCTCTACAATGAGCCTATGAGTATGGGAAGAAGGATAGCAAGGGAAATTAAAGAAGCAAAAAAGACAAATGATCTAGCAAAAATTGTTACATAATACTAGCAGATAATTTTGTGTTTATCAGATATTTTTATGCGCCACTGAATTCAATCAGCAGATCTGTTATAAACCCTGCAAACAGCCCAACGAATATGCCAATCATCATGACACTGTTTGTAGTTAGTTTTCTTCCTGAGTCGTACATCAACATTGAAACATAAATCAGTGCACCACCCGCTATGGACAAGAATAATATGTATGCAAGATCCGAGATCCACCAGCTGCCTATCAAAGTGCCAATAAAAGTAGGTCCTCCACCAATCAAACCTACCAATACTAGAAAACGAATTTTTGGTTTGTTTATAAATCCAACCAAAGGACCGGCAATTCCAAACCCTTCTGTAGCGTTGTGAGCTCCAAATCCAATTATCAAAAGTATTGCCAGACCCAATTCACCTGCTACATATGACTGACCTATAGCTAGTCCTTCGCTAAAATTATGCGCTCCAATTCCTATTGCAATCATCATAGCAAGCCTGTATCCATTTGCTTCATTGAATAATTGATGAAGATGCGAATCACTTTGTTTGATATTTTCTATTGTAAGTATCTGTGGAAAATTTTTTATTGTCATCCATCTGGTTTCATACAAGACTAACCCCAAAAGTCCAATGCCAATTCCACCAAACAGTGCTACCATAGATAATACTGCATCACCCATAGATGCCTCTCCAGCATATGCTTCAATTGTAGAATCCTCAGCTGCTTCCCAAGCATGACTGATCACTTCTATTATTAGAAATACTAGAATTCCTAATGCAAATGCGTTAAGAAATCCTTTCTTTGTAGAACTCAGATGTTGAAGTGTAGCCAATGGCAAGCCAAGGAATATTGTAAAGCCAGCTACAGCGCCCAATAATAAGAGTTGAGAGTAATCAATCAAATTTTATCACTTTCATAAGGTACTTAGGTTAAGCTAACTTTATTTAAATCACAAACTCGTTCTAAAATTTTAGAATGACACCCGCATATTTTAAATAGTTAGGCTGCTCTAAGTGAAAAACCGTATGACAAAAAGGCTTTCACTTTCTCAACTCAAAAAGTATGATGTAAATCAGAAGGTGCTTAAAGCCCTAGCAGACGCACAGTCACGAGCAATCGTGTTTTCTATAATAAAGGAAGGGAAAACCGCTGCAAAACTTGCTGAGCAACATAAGATACCATTGAGCTCTGTCTACAAGAAGATTTCAGAGCTTGAGGAACTTTCTTTAATCAAAGTAGAAAGATGGGTTCTATCAGATAATGGTAAAAAATTCAAGCTCTACAGAAGCAGAATTAGTAAGGCAGACGTTAGTATAAGAAAACCCGAACCAGTAATTAGTTTGTCTCCAAATTGAAATCATGTTTGGATGATAGATCATCTAATCTCTTGATGTCTTTCAAGATGCGGTTGGAACTTTTGCCATAACAAACCAAGTATTACGGCATTTACAATCCAGTATATAGTTACCGTGCTTGCAGACACAATTCTAAATCCATTTAATAGATCAGCTGGAGCTATAACTTCATCAGGATTTTCTGGCATCAATACGAAAATTGCAGCTATGTACATAGCATATCCAATTGGTATCACAAATCGCTTGCTTTTGTGCATCTTTTTTGAAATCTTATAAAACCCAAGTGCGCCAATACCAGACAACGCTATAAATCCGACATACAATGAACTTCTAAGCACTATTGTGTCTGGGTCACCTACTGTCGGCGGATTTGCTGGATATTTAAGAAGTGGAATAAAAAATAGTACAAACCACATTATTCCCGCAAGAACAAGTGCTTTTTTGATGTGATTCTGTCCTGGAAGGACATGCCGTGAATAAGCAAAGACCAGTCCAAACAATGCACCGGTTGAGAGCCCCAATATTCCACCTGCAAGAACCTGTCCACCTTTTTGCCACATTCTGTATGTACTAAATTCCTCCCAAAACTGTGGTGTATCTTGTGCCTCACCAGATGCAAACAGATTTTGATTTTCTATTCCTATAGCTTGATCCAGAAATGGTTCTACTGCACCCAAATTAATAAGACCGTGAATGATTCCTGCAGAAAATCCCGAGACTAGCACAATAACAAGAAAAAGAACGGTTTTCATATAATACCACTAGTGACACTGATAACCTGCTGCATGCAGCATATCATGGAATAGTTCATGTAAATAAAGATCCTCAAATGCCTGTTCGTCCATAGCTATGCTGAAATGGCTGCAAAGAGTGCAGCACTACAGACTGTAGCAGGCCACGAGAGACATATTTAGTACTATCTGGTTTTAGTTCCGATATACATGAAAAAATATTATTTCTTAGCAATACCTGCCATTGTGGCAATCATTACTACATATTATTTACTTGCTCCAAATGAAACTCCACAAGAAGAGAAGATAACCACGCAATCTCTTATCCAAAATGGTTCACCTATCATGGGCAATCCAAGTGCACCGATCACGATAGTAGAATGGGGAGATTACCAATGCACATTTTGCTACAAGTTTCACCAATCTAGCAAAGATATCCTCATAGAAGAATATGTCAATACAGGAAGGATCAACTTTGTATTCAGAGATTTTCCCTTAAATGGACCAGATTCGGTACTTGCAGCTCAAGCATCATACTGTGCTGATGATCAAGGCAAGTATTGGGAGTATCATGATGAAATATACAAAAACTGGGCTGGCGAAAGGACTGGATGGGTAACAAGACAATCTTTGGATCAGTTTGCCAATACAGTAGGACTTGATTTAATACAATTTAGCAAGTGTCTTGATGATAAAAAATATCAACAAAGAGTTTTGGAAAATGAAAAATTTGGAGTAAAAATTGGAATCAAAGCAACACCGTCGTTTTTGATATTTAACAATGAAAAAATAACAAAGGTGGAAGGAAATCAACCATTTTCTGTTTTCAGACAAGTGATAGATACAATCTAACCAAACTTAATATTTTGAACTAGTAAGGTCAAACCATGGGCAAGCCAACAATAGAAAAGCAAGATTCTGTAAAACTATACAAATTACGCAAGACACTAGAAGAGCTTTCTGACAAGTCAGGTCGCGGGACAGAGCTGATATCGCTTTATGTTCCTCCAAAAAAGGCATTACATGAGGTAATAAATGGACTACGAGAAGAGCAAGGAACTGCTGACAACATAAAGTCTGATCTTACAAGAACTCATGTTGTCGATGCACTCTCACGAGTCATACAACGATTAAAGCTGTACAAAAAACCCCCAGAAAAAGGTCTAGTTGTTTTTTGTGGAGCTCTTCCTCCTGAAGGAGGTGGACCAATAGGAAGTGAAGTAATCAAGATGTACGAGCTTGAACCGCCAAAAGAATTGCAGACATTTTTGTACAGATGCGATGACCATTTTCATGTTGATTTGCTAAAAGACATGCTAAAGGATACCAATATGATTGGTTTTTTGGCAATTGATGCAAAAGATGCAGGTTGGGGTCTTTTACATGGAGACAAGCTCGAGGTTTTATCTGAGACATCTTCTGGAGTTGCAGGAAAGCACAGACAGGGGGGCCAGTCTGCAAGAAGATTTGAGAGGTTACGAGAGATGGAGCTTAATGAATACTATCGCAGAGTAGCACATACAACAAAAGAATACTTTATTGACATTTATCCAATAAAAGGAATAGTGATATCAGGTCCTGGCCCAACAAAAGAGAATTTCATAAGAGAAGAGTATCTAGAATACAGGCTACAAAACATGATAATAGCAACACTTGACACATCGTATGCAGGTTCAGAAGGTGTTCGCGAGGCATTTGTAAGAGCGCAAGAAGCTTTATCAGACTATAGAATGGTGGAGGAAAAGAAATTTGTTGACAAACTATTTGAAGAGATCAACTTGTCAAAAGGTCTTGCAGTTTATGGTCTAAATGATATACTTGATCTTCTAAAGCGAAACGTCGTAAGTTTGGTTTTGATCACAGATGATACTAATCTTAGAAAAGTTGACATTACATGTAAAAGGTGTCAGAACGTACAAACTGAAATCTTAGAACGGTCAAAGGTCATCCAAAGGATACAGGAGCTTTTAAGCTCGCCCTGCCCAAACTGCAAAAGCATGGATTGTGAATCTACAGAACGTGATATAGTAGATTATCTTGCTTTGCTGGCAGGTGAGGCTGGTGCAAAAGTTGAAGTAATTTCTGGCACAACAGAACACGGTTCAATGCTTTCAAGCATTGGCAAAGTTGGGGCGTTTTTGAGATATAATCCAAACCAATAGGAAAATTCAATTATAATTTTAGGTAGCTCTAAATATTTTTTAGTTTTATCGCAACATATGAACACGTACGCCAGAAGAGTTTGGTTCAAAGGTTTTAAGCAGTGAAAAAAATACACTTGTACTTTTTTATGCCGACTGGTGTCCATATTGTGCCAATTTCAAACCAACTTTTGAAGAAACGGAATCAAGCAACCTACAAAAAAAGGCTGCACTAGTAAACGAGGATGAAAATCCTCTCTGGGACAGATTCAACATACAAGCAATTCCTACCATGATTGCTTTTCAAAATGGAAAAATTCTCACAAGGCGTGATGCAAAAAAAGGAATAGGTCTAACAAAAGCAGACATGGAATCCATAATAAAGGAATTAAACTGACAAATGTTAGATTAAATCTTAATTGTTTGGTACTTGATCCGTTTTTTTTGGTGGACCTTTTGCCACTGCACCATACACCACTACTCCAAATCCAACAACCGCGGTAACTACAACACCAAACTGCATCAGTTTTAAATTATCACACATGTCTGCCAGATATGCCTTAAACATACCGCCCTGAGCCATTTGATCTTGGCATTGTGTCAGAAAATCTTCCATGGAATAATTTCCCCCTATTCCCATCACTATAAGAATAATACCGGCAGCCAAAACAGTAGGCTTCATACCATATTATTAAAAATCACACTAATGAAGTAATGTATGTAATATCGATATACTTTGACTCATAAGCTAATTTTATACACTTTAGCTAGTTACATCTGGATATACTATTATTCATTTTTTAATATAAAATCTGGAATTTTTATACCGTTTCTTTTCAGATATGAAATTAGCATTGTGTGTTTTTTTTCAAGTTCGTTATGTTTTTCTTTTGTCTCCTCAAAGCTTTTTACTATTTTTAAAACATCGGAAGTAGTAAAAGATAGTTCATGATGTACTGTCGTCGATGGTTTTTCTACAATTTTCTTTTTTGCTACTGCACCATAAATTGTTATCCCAAATCCAGCAACAGCTGTAGCTGTTAGACCATATTGAATTAATTGGAGCTGACCACACATTTCTCTAATATATCCTGTCAGTGGCCCGGCATTGTTTACCGACGATTGGCAATCTGTCATAAAATCTTGCATTGTTACATAGCTCACTATTCCCATTATTATCAAAACGATACCCATAGCTAAGACAACAGGTTTCATGTTTTGAGAGATAGGATGCTATGGCTTATGAAGTGATGTATGTAGCTTTGATATACTGTCTATGCTGATTTTATGCACTTTCGTATCTTGGCTGCAAGCTCTTCTAGGTCCTTTTCATCTGCAATGCTTCGCTTTGGCCATGCAACATCCACTTGACTATATCTAGGAATCACATGTACATGGACATGTGGAATAATCTGGTTTGCAGCTCTTCCATTATTTTGTCCAATATTAAATCCATCAGCATTAGTGGCTTCTATTACACCTCGTGCGATATGAAGAACCCCTGTAAATAATTCAGAGACACTCTGTATTGTCATGTCTAGAATTTTTTCATGGTGCGCTCGTGGGATTACAAGTGTGTGTCCCCTATGAATTGGATATATGTCCATGATGGCAATATGTGTGGAATCCTCATAAACAAAGTGTGCCGGAGTTTTTCCTGCAATTATTCCACAAAAAAGGCAATCCATGACTAGTGTCGCCTGTGTATTTTATTTAATGATTTATGTAATCTGTCATTAAGAATTATTAAAGATCGGTTTGTGCTTTCCTCGCAGGCACTTACCTAACCATATATCTCATTTTTACGTGTGTCTAAACATGGCGCTAGAAATACTAAATATTGCAGAAATAGAGAAGTGTACAAGTTCTAGGGACGGAAAACATAGTTGGATTATCGAAAATAGGTTTTTTGATAAATGTTCTGCTTGTGGTAAAAAACAGTACATCTTTGAGTAACAAGATGTAGAATACTAAAATCAAAAAGTTGGATAAAAAAGAAAAATGCCAATTAGTCTGATTAATCGATAGTAATAATTAGGGTGAAAATTTGAGTCTGATTGACCCATGGGCAAAAAAAGTAGAGAAGAACGAGAACAAAAGCGTGAGAGTTACGCTGAAAAACGCATCAAAGAAAAACGAAAGTTCACATTAATAGCAGGCGGTATCGCTGCGGGAGTTGCTATAGTTATTGGAATTACAGGATACATGTTCTATCAAAGTACTTTTACTGCACCAGACGCACCGCCAGGTGCTGGTCCGCTTGGGGATGAACATGAACACGCTGCCATAAATGCAATGATGTTTGGGGACGAATTTGACTTTTCTTCTCCAGCCTTTCAGGTAAAGAACAGATACATTCATTTTGAGAATCAAAATGGTGAAACTATTCACCGTCATGCATCAGGTGTTCCAGTAGGATTTCTTTTTGACACGCTAAACATAGGGCTAACTGATGGGTGTTATGTCTTTCCTGACAAAAGGGAATTTTGTACAAATGAAGATTACTCCTTAAAGTTTTACATAAATCACCAAAAAATACCAAGCATAGCTGATTACGTTTTGGAAGATGGCGATAGAATTCTAATCTCATATGGTAATGAGAACAGCACACAGATTGAAGAACAGCTTGCCAGAGTTGATGCTGTCTCCATAGAACGTTCTGGCTAATCATTTACAATATTTACTAGGGTTCTCTTAATGCTTCTTTTAATGCGTTATATTCATCAATTGTTATTTCGCCCTTGGCAAGCCTATTCTTAAGAATCATTAAAGCATAATCATCTTCTGATGGTATTGATGATCTCTCAGATGGTTCTCTAATCTTTACTACAGGTTTGTTGCCTTGGTTATGCCTATTCTTATTTTTAATGCCATAAACAACTCCTGCTACGGCACCCGCTACACCAAGACCAATTACTATATACAACAGATTAGAACCAAGATCTATTGCACTGCTTACTCCGCTTGTAGGCTTATTGCCAGTAATTTTTGTATCATCTGTGGAGGCAGTAGATTCCCCAGTAGTTGTTTGGTTAACCGCAGTCTCATCGGATCCTGTTTGGGGTGGTGTGGTGGTCTGGGCTTCTCTTTCCTTCTTTGCAGCTTCAATTCTTTCTTTAATTTTTTCCTGAATTGTCGTATCTTCATTATCAATTTCAGACTCAACCTCTTCATTTGGTTGTGGCGTTGGTGATGGTTGTTGTGTTTGAGAAGGTCCTTGTTGAGCTGGTTGTTGGGCTGGAGCTGGTTCTGTGGTGGGAGATGGTTGTTGTGTTTGATGAATAACAGGTGAACCGTCAAGTGAAAAATCAAAAACCACCCACTTAGAATTAGTTTTGTTTTCAACAAAGCCAGTAGCATTATAGACTCCATGGGAAGCAAATTTTTCTTTAATTTTTTTTGCATTAGTATCTATTGTTACCTCAAAATCCTTATCAATTGTAACGTATCCACTACCTAGTGTTACAAAGTTGCCAGCAGGATCTTCTACTATAACTGTGACAAACTCACCAATATCTTCGTCCTCTACAGTGCCAGAAAATATTATTTTGTCTCCTTTTTTGTAAAAAGTTTTGTCAGTCTTGAGTGATTTTATATCAGCATAGGCTGGCATGACAAGTGCCACTGCGATTACAAAAAAACAACATAGTACAAACAGCTTTTCCTTTCTAATCGCCATATTCCTACTTTGTATGAACTTAATTATTAAAAACGCGTAGAAATGATACTTTTTGATGCAAAGCTAAAATTATGCCTGTTAACACCATTGTCATCTAACATGGAAATATCAAGTAGAAACGTAGTTGAAGGCACATCAAGAGCCCCCCACAGAGCCATGTACAAGGCAATGGGTTTGACCGATGAGGATCTTGGTAAACCATTCATTGGTGTATCCCATACAGGAAATGAAGCTACACCTTGTAACATACATCTTGGAAAACTTGCCCAGCATGCAAAGCGTGGCGTAAGTGATGCTGGAGCCACGCCAAGAGAGTTTGCAACCATAGCAGTTAGCGACGGCATTGCCATGGGCCATGAAGGCATGAAATCTTCTCTAGTAAGCAGAGAGATAATTGCGGATTCAATTGAGATAATGGTCAGGGCACATCAGTATGATGGATTGGTAGGACTTGCAGGATGCGATAAAAGTTTGCCTGGAACAATGATGGGAATGGCAAGACTCAACATTCCATCAGTATTTGTTTATGGCGGTACAATCATGCCAGGAATATACGAAGGAAAACAGGTGACTATCCAGGATGTGTACGAAGCCGTGGGAGCTTATGATGCTGGACAGTTAACGCTAGAAGCTCTAAAAAATTTAGAAAATGTTGCATGTCCTAACGCCGGTTCGTGCGGAGGAATGTATACAGCAAATACCATGGCTTCAATAAGCGAGGCAATTGGAATTGCTTTACCTGGTAGTGCTTCGCCTCCTGCAGAAGACCCCAGAAGGGAAAAGGTGTGTTATGATAGTGGAAAAGCTGTACTAAATCTTCTTGAAAATGGCATACGTCCAAAAGATATTCTAACCTTTGAGGCATTTGAAAATGCAATTACTATTCTAAACGCAATAGGAGGTTCTACAAATGCAGTTTTACATCTTTTAGCTATATCGTATGAAATTGGCGTACATCTTTCATTGGAAGATTTTGAGAGAATAAGAAAAAAGACTCCGCATATAGCTGACATGAGACCTGGCGGGTTCTATGTGATGCTTGATCTTGATAAGATTGGCGGAGTTCCTCTTTTAATGAAAAGTTTGGCTAAAAAGAATCTATTAAACGAGAATGCTATGACAGTAACTGGAAAAACGCTAAAACAAAACCTTGATTCAATCAATCTTTCGTTTGATGCGAATCAAAAAGTACTCAAACCAATAGAATCACCAATACATGAAGTTGGCACTGTATTAATTCTCAGAGGCTCTCTTGCTCCAGATGGTGCAGTAGTAAAGGTGGCAGGTGTAAAAACTGCGGAGTTTAAGGGAAAGGCCAAAGTGTTTGACAGAGAAGAAGATGCCTTTGATGCAGTATCAAAAAGAGAGATCAAAGAAGGCGATGTAGTAATCATCAGATATGAAGGACCCAAGGGCGGGCCTGGCATGCGAGAGATGCTTGCAGTTACTGCTGCACTTGTAGGTCAGAAACTAGGAGAAAAAGTTGCTCTTATCACAGATGGCAGGTTTTCAGGAGCCACGCGAGGTCTAATGATTGGGCATGTATCCCCTGAAGCAGCAGTTGGTGGAAATATAGCACTTGTAAAAGAAGGTGATGAAATCAGGATTAACTTAGAAAAAAATTCTTTGGATTTGATGGTATCAGAAAGTGAGCTTGAACAACGACGCAAAGCTTGGAAACCAAAAAAGCCAAATTATGAAACTGGCGCGCTTGCAAAATATGCATCACTTGTTGGCTCTGCATCTGAAGGTGCCATCACAAAACCATTGATAAAATAAAATGTGCTAGTTTGGAAAGTGGTTACTACAAAATAGTTTTGTTTTTTGACCTATTGTTTTTGCAGTCACAGAAAGACTGTCTTCTAACCCTTTCTTGCATATATCACAGACTACTTCTTCTACACCGCTCTTTACATCTGGCGATTTTCGTATAAAGTACAGATCCTGAAAGAGCAGATTTTCATTGCGTTTTTGCTTGTGAACTAGCATCTGTGACATGTGTATACTATACCCCGATCGCATATAAAGGTACCGTACTATACCGTAATAGCTTCTAATGGTGTGCTCCATTGAGGTAAGCAATGAAATGGTATCCAGTCTAACAAACTTAATTTTAAATATAGTCAGCATGGCACCAAACTGCATGGGTGACCATATTTGGACATTCAGAGCTTAGGATAATACCCCTAGACTATTCTGGCCATCAATTTGATCTATACAACAGCATTTCAAGAAACTATATCTATTCATTTTTGTTTGAATCATTAACTGGACCTGAAGAGTTAGCTGAAACATCGATAATGGGTTTTGATCCTGCCATGGTAGTAAAAGGTTATGCTGACAGGGTTGTATTACGTGATAAAAATGGAAATACAAAAACAATATCCACTAACGACCCATTGACAGAAATAAAGAAACTTCTTACTACGGTTACAGACCAAAAATATCGTTATCTTGGCGGAGCTGTTGGAATAATAAATTATGACGCAATTAGATTGTGGGAAAATATTCCAGATTCACACAAAAAAGACGAATCATTAATGGAATTTGGAATCTATACAGACGGAATACTGTATAATAATAAAGAGAAAAAGGCAGTCTACTTTTATTATGACAAAAATAGAATAGACCAAATATCATTTTCAGATACAAAGTTTGAAAACTTTGAAGCTTCAGAAATTTCAGAAAATCTAGACAGACAAAGATTTGCAACTATGGTAGAGAGGGCAAAAAAATACATCTATGATGGAGATGTTTTCCAAGTTGTACTTTCCAGAAAGTTTAACTTTGAAGCGAGGGGGGACCTGCTTAAGGTCTACAAACTACTCAGGCAGATCAACCCGTCACCATACATGTATCACATGAAAATGGGCGACAGGGCAATAATAGGTTCTAGCCCAGAGATGCTTTTGAGGGTTACCGGAAGCACAGTTGAGACATTCCCAATTGCCGGAACAAGGGCAATAACCGATGATGAGACAAAAAATGAAAAGCTAAAACAAGAAATGCTAAATGATGAGAAGGAGCTTGCAGAGCACACTATGCTTGTAGACCTTGGAAGAAACGATGTTGGACGAGTTTGTAAATATGGTTCTGTCTATGTGAAAGAACTCATGGCAGTAAAAAAATTCAGTCATGTGCAACACATGGTTACACATGTGGTTGGAACACTGGACAAAAAGTTTGAGGCGTTTGACGCCATCAAGGCAGTGTTTCCAGCAGGAACAGTTTCTGGCGCTCCAAAGATTCGTGCAATGGAAATAATTGACGAGTTAGAGCCAGAGTCACGAGGACCATATGCAGGTGCAGTTGGATATTTTTCATTTAATGGTTGTTGCGATTTTGCTATTGCAATTAGAACAATATTTTTTGATGGTACAAAGGGATTTGTTCAGACTGGAGCAGGAATTGTATTCGATTCTGTTGCAGAAAATGAATGGCTTGAAACACAACACAAAGCAAACGCAATGCTTGACGCATTAAAGGAGGCATCAAAATGAAGTTTCTAATAATAGATAACTATGATTCCTTTGTCTATAATATAGCACAACTTCTTGGCGAGCTTGGTGTTTCATCAGATGTAGTACGAAACGACAAGATAACAATTGATGAAATCAAAAAGCAAGACTATGATGCAATTGTAATATCACCAGGACCAGGAACCCCTGAAGATGAAAGATACTTTGGAGTCTGCACTAAAATAATTACAGAGCTTGGTCCCACAAGACCAATCTTGGGAATTTGCCTTGGTCATCAAGGAATAATTCATGCCTTTGGAGGAAAGGTGGTAAACGCAGGTCACGTGAGACATGGAAAGACAAGCCCTATCCAGTACTCCGAATCTCCTTTGTTTAAGGGAGTTCAGAATCCATTCAAGGCAACAAGGTATCATTCTCTTGTAGGGGATAAAACCATAATTCCTGATGTGCTAGAAGTGACAGCTATTGCACTTGATGACAATGAGATAATGGCGGTACGACACAAAAAGTATCTCGTAGAAGGCGTACAGTTTCATCCCGAATCTGTCATGACAGGAGAAGGCAAGAAAATTTTAAGCAACTTTGTAAAGATGGTTAAAAATGATTAATGAACTAACGGCCAAGCTTTCACTGTATGAGGATCTCACCTATGAGGAGATGAGCCAAGCAATGGATGAAATTCTAAGAGGACAAATTCCAGCACAGGAGACCGCAAACTTTTTGAGAAATTTGACTGACAAAGGTGAATCCGATCAAGAGTTTCTAGCAATGCTTGACAAGATGCAACAATATGCCATTCACATAACTCCAAAACGATCTGGAAAAATAATTGATGTGTGCGGTACTGGCGGCGATAAAATGAAAACCTTCAATGTCTCTACCTCAGCTGCGTTTGTAATAGCCGGTGCAGGTGGCACAGTGGCAAAACACGGAAACAGATCAGTTTCTGGAGTTTGTGGGAGTGCAGACATTTTTGAATATTTTGGATACGATCTTAACATGGCCCCAGAAAAAGTTACAGAAGCAATAGAAAGGTTTGGCATTGGCTTTATGTTTGCTCAAAAATTTCATCCTGCAATGAAAAACGTTGCAGAAGCAAGAAAGATGCTTGGAACAAGAACTGCGTTTAATCTGCTTGGGCCATTAAGCAATCCGGCTGGAGTAAAAAACCAACTTGTGGGGGTATTTTCTGCAGATTATCTTGAACGATTGGTCTTGTTGTTAAAGGCACGAGGGGCAGAAAGTGTGATGACAGTATTGTCTCATGATGGTCTTGACGAGCTTTCTACCACATCAAAAAACCAGATTTGTCTTCTCAAAGATGGCAAAATAAGTTTGAAAATTCTAAATCCAGCCGAGCTTGGACTTGTAAATGCAAGCCTTGGCGATATTCAAGTCTACTCAAAAGAAGATTCAATCAAAGCATTTGTCTCAGTATTAAAAGGAACAGCAAACAAACCAATGATTGAAGTAACTGCACTAAATGCTGCCGCTGGTCTGATAATTTCTGGTATGGCAAATGACTTTCATGATGCCATACCAATTGCATTAAACTCAATAAAGAGCGGCAAAGCATATAACATTTTTAAAAACCTGATTCGTTTTTGCGGAAACATAAGCAAAGTAGAGGAGTTTGATAAATCATGAGAAATATGTTACAAAGACTAGCAGACAATTCACAAATGGCAATAGCTAGTGGCATTTACGAAATTTCACAAAAATTACCAAAATCCAAAATAAGTATCATAAGCAGCATACGCAAAAACAAGCATGCGCCTCTAATAACAGAAATAAAATTTTCTTCTCCGTCACTTGGAAATATACGTAAGATATCAGATCCGGTAGAAATTGCAAAGTCTATGATTCAGGGAGGAGCCATAGGACTTTCAATTCTTACACAACCACATTTGTTTAATGGTTCACCTGAATATTTTCAGAGGATACGCAAAGCAGTCAAAGTGCCACTCTTAATGAAAGATATCATAGTAGACAAGATCCAAATAGATGCCGCCAATAGAATTGGTGCGGACTGTATACTGCTGATACAATCAATATTTGATAAAAAACTAGCAAGGGATATCGACGAGTTTATTTTTTATTCACATAAGAAAGGTTTGATAGTTTTGTTAGAATCGCATACAAAAAAAGAATTTGCAGACTCTGTGCAAACCAATGCAGACTTGCTTGGAATTAACAACCGTAATCTAGACACGCTGGCAATTGACCTTAAAACCACAAAAAACATCCTCAAAGATAGAAAAGAAGACAGAATAATACTCTCTGAGAGCGGAATAGAATCTCCTAAAGATATAAAATTCCTACGTGGATGTGGAGCTGATGCCTTTCTTGTAGGCAGCAGCATAATGAAGAGTAAAGATATCAATGGACATGTCAAAAAGTTGGTGTTAGCAATATGAAGATAGGATTCCCAAAGGATGGAAAGTTCGGTCAGTTTGGTGGCAAGTACATCCCAGAAACTCTAGTTCCCGCAGTACAGGAACTAGAAGAAGCATACCTGAAATTCAAAGCTGACAAAAATTTTAGAAAAGAACTAGATTACTATTTACGAGAATATGCAGGAAGGCCTACTCCTCTTTATTTTGCAAAGAACCTAACTGAAGAAGTCGGAGGGGCAAAGATCTATCTTAAGCGAGAGGATCTTTTGCATGGTGGCGCACATAAAATAAATAACACACTAGGACAGGCGCTTCTTGCAAAAAAAATGAAAAAGAAAAGAATCATTGCAGAAACGGGAGCTGGGCAACATGGGGTTGCTACTGCCATGTCTTGTTCCTGCCTTGGATTAAGATCCGAGGTGTATATGGGATACAAGGACACACAAAGACAAAGACTAAACGTGTTTAGAATGAAGCTTCTTGGTTCTATGGTTCATCCAGTAATGAGCGGAACTCAGACGCTAAAAGATGCAATAAACGAAGCGATTAGAGACTGGATCACAAACGTAGAAACAACATATTACTTGCTTGGCTCTACTGTTGGTCCACATCCATATCCTGTTATGGTAAGAGACTTTCAATCAGTCATAGGTAAAGAAATCATACAACAAATGAAAGCACTTGGGAAAAAATCTCCCGATTTACTAGTTGCCTGTGTTGGCGGAGGCTCTAACGCAATTGGAACGTTTTATCCACTACTAGAAAGTGATGCAGAGATGTTTGGAGTCGAAGCTGGAGGAGAAGGTCTTGACACAGATCATCATTCGGCTACACTAAATGTAGGAACGAAAGGAGTTCTACATGGCATGATGACCTATCTATTACAAGATGAGGAGGGACAGATACGTGATACACACAGCATAGCTGCTGGCCTTGATTATCCTGGAGTTGGCCCAGAGCACTCTTACCTCAAAGATTCAAAACGCGTAAAATATGATAGCGTCAGTGATCAAAATGCAGTAAACGCATTCTTGATGCTTGCAAAACACGAAGGCATCATACCTGCACTAGAGTCAGCTCACGCAGTAGCTTACGCAATTAAGATTGCAAAAACAAGACCAAAAAGTGAAATCATTGTTGTAACCTTGTCTGGCCGCGGAGACAAGGATGTTGAAGTGGTAGAGAATTACCTGAATCAAAATGTCAAAAATAAAAGATAAGTTTTTGGAGCTAAGATCCAAGAAACAAAAAGCACTGATAGCATACATTGTGGCTGGTTATCCAAACGAGAGTGGAGCACTGTCTGCAGTACGTGGGTTAGTGAAGGGCGGCGCGGACATAATTGAGCTTGGCCTTCCTTTTTCAGATCCTCTTGCGGATGGGCCTGTAATTCAAAACGCAAGTCATGCTGCTCTTGAAAAAGGCATCAATCTTGCAAAGTTTATTTCATTAGTCAAAAAAATACGAAAAGAAACAGATCTTCCACTTGTTTTAATGACCTACACAAATCTACTTTACAAGCGTGGATATGACAAGTTCATTTCGCTTGCAAAAAAGGCAGGAATAGATGGATTCATACTACCTGACATGCCGGTGGAAGAATCAAAAGAATACTTGAAGGCAATACGCAAAAACAATGCTGACGCAATATTTCTAATATCCCCTAACACAGCTAAAGAACGAATCAAAAAGATAGTAAAGATGAGTTCTGGATTCTTGTATCTTGTTTCTATATATGGAACAACAGGAAAACAACAAGAAATTCAACAGTATACGATAGATGCGATCAAAAACACCAAAAAAATAGTAAACGGAAAAATTCCACTGGGCGTGGGCTTTGGTGTAAGCAATCAAAGCCAAGCCAGATTCATCATAAAGTGTGGTGCAGACGCAGTGATTATTGGAAGCGCATTTCTGAGATTAATTGAGAGCTTGCCCCAAAAAAAGATCGAGGCCGGAATTGCATCGTTTACAAGAAATCTCAAAACTGCAACAAAACCACAATAACGAATAAAAAGGCCATTTGTTATCCCTATATATGCAGACAGAAGCTGTAAAGTATATTTTTGTAACAGGCGGAGTGATGTCTGGCCTTGGCAAGGGCGTGGTTACTTCTTCGATTGCAAAGCTGTTACAACTTTCAAATCAAAAAGTTTCTTGTGTAAAGATAGATCCGTATCTAAACTATGATGCTGGTACAATGAATCCTATTGCACATGGTGAGGTCTTTGTAACAGAAGATGGTGGCGAGTGCGATATGGACATCGGAAACTATGAAAGATTTCTAAACCAAAACATTGCAAAATCTCACAACATTACCACTGCGCAAATATATTCAGGTGTGATTGAGGCAGAAAGGCGAGGAGAATACCTTGGCGCATGTGTACAAATAATTCCACATGTCACTGATGCCATAAAAAATAGAATACGAAGCATTGCAGCCAACGAAAACTTGGACATTTTAGTAGTAGAATGTGGAGGAACGGTTGGCGACATAGAAAGCCTGCCTTTTCTTGAGGCGTTAAGACAGATCAGGCTTGAGGATGGTCCTGAAAATGTCATTTTTGTGCATGTGACTCTTGCACCATCCCTTGATGTAGTAGGCGAACAAAAGACAAAACCCACACAACACAGCGTACAAGAGCTGCGCAGGATTGGCATACAACCAGACCTTTTGGCAGTAAGATGTACATCGCCGCTTGAGATGGCTGCAAAGAAAAAGATCTCACTTTTTTCAAATGTTTCAACCAAAGATGTGTTTTCGTGCCATGATGTAGAGTCAATCCTAATGGTTCCACAGATGCTTTATGATCAGGGCATTGTTGATGTAATCTTTAAAAAATTCACAAAAGTTGGGCTGGTGAATGCATCAGCAAATTGGGACAAATGGAATGCAATTGTAAATTCTTTTACAAACGCTACTGAAAGCGTGAAGATAGCAATGGTTGGAAAGTACGTAACTCTTGCCGATAGTTATGTCAGTGTCAATCACGCGCTAAAACACGCTGGTGCAAAAATTGGCAAAAATGTCGTAATAGACTGGATTGATTCTGAAGAGTTAAACGGAAACATCAACAAGCTTGCCCTCTATCAAGGAATACTAGTTCCAGGAGGTTTTGGAGAGCGAGGTTCCGATGGAATTATAAACACAGCAAACTATGCAAGAGAAAAAAATATTCCATATCTTGGAATATGTTTTGGATTCCAGCTTGCTGCTGTTGCATTTGGTCGCTTTGTTTGTAATTTACCAAATGCAAACTCTACTGAGCTTGCTCCAAATACTGAAAATCCTGTGATTGATCTTTTACCAGAACAAAAATCTGTCTCAAATCTTGGCGGCTCACTAAGACTTGGTGCAAACGAAATCAAAGTAGAAGACAGCACTCTTGCGTTCAAGCTTTACAAATCAAATACTATCATGAGGCGACACAGACACAGATATGAATTCAATCAAAAGTACCTAGATTTGTTTACACAAAAAGGCATGGTTTTCTCAGGATATAGCGACAACAAAAAAAGAATGGAAATACTTGAAATTCCAACACACCGATTCTATCTTGGGGTACAGTTCCATCCAGAATTTAACAGCAGACCAGGCTTTCCAGAGATTTCCTTTGAGGCCTTTGTGACAGCGGCAGCCAAAGCCTAATTATTTTGGAATCTCGTAGATCCTTTGTCTTGTGTCTCTAAGTGAGACCCTCTTTTTCACATAGCCTTTTTCAAGCAAATGTTTTAGTGCAAGCCTTACAGTTCTATCTGGTAAAAGAGATTTTGTAGATAGCTCTTTTTGTGTAAGGGATCCTTCATACTCTAGTGTTTTTAGCAAGAGTTTTGAGCTTGGAGGCATGTTTAGGAGATCTTCGGCAAGCTTTACTTTCTTTGCAAGTGCTGAAACTGTAGTAGAGTCCTTTTTCATTCTGATAATGTTTGCGGGTTGGGCAAACTTGGTACACGTGACAAGGTTATCCACCTTAAAACGATCTTTCCCATCAAGAATAGCCTCGCATCTAAGTTTTGATGAGATGGCATCTATCTCAATGATGCTATCTTCTGATACAACAAGTGGTCTTCGTGTGACATCAAGCGAGTTCACAGAGACAATACCAAAAACTTTGGAGTCTTGAAATATAACAGGACCGCCAGCTGACATAGAATATGCCGAAGAACCAATTGGTGTTGATATGATCACTCCGTCGCTATTGTCATGCCAGATCTCTTCTCCATTTACACGTAAGACATGCTCCATTAGCATCGCACTTTTTGATGAAAAGATTGCAACATCGTTTAGTGCAGGGTAGACATTTTTCCCATCAATTTTAATGCCAATGCGTGGGACCTGTTCTATCGTAAAATCTCCACTTTTCAATCTTTTTACAAATGAAGGAAATTCTCGTAGATCGATTTGGGCCAAAAATCCACTTGATTCAGACTCATTTATTCCAAATACTGGTATTGCAGAATCCAAAACCTTATGAAAATAATTTCTTACTCCCCTGTCTCCACCAGTAACTATTACACAATCAGCATCCTTGACTACAGATTTGTTTCCAAGCAAATACGAATCTATACCATGGCCATCAAGAGACGTCTTGACAGATTTTATTGCTTGATCGTTTTGATCTTGGCTTGAGAGAGCAACACGCATAAAACAAATCAGCTTTTGTACAATAAAAGCCTAGACCTCTGAAAACTTGACCAAATTATACAGATATGAGGC
>CAYZOW010000004.1:0-29436 GCA_964480245.1 uncultured Nitrosopumilaceae archaeon
ATCCTGTTCTACTTTTATCATCGTATTCATCTTTTGAAAACGAACGCCACTCAGGACCTGATTCCTCAATGCGTTCAGAAATAACAAAACCGCATCCTCCGCAAAACCTTTCACCAGTCGCATTATCAGTCAACATCGAATTTTTTCCACAACGTGCACAGCGACTGCCTATGTTGAAAGTTTGTAAAACCATACAATATCCAACATGTGCTGTTTATCTGCTAATAAGAACTAGAGTATTTCATGATTTTTCTCTTTTTAGGCTTCTTGGCGGTTTTTGATTTGGCTTTTGCCATGAGAAGTGAATCTTTGTATTGCTATTAAGGTGATGAAATGATTCAATCATCATTCAGTAATGCTAATTTTTGTATTGTAGGCACAATTTACATCCATTCTTATTGGGACATAATCACATCAATAAATAAGAAAGGAGGTGCAACGATGAGTTATAACGACGGCGGTTTTGGAAGATCGAATAGAGGATATGGACGAGATAGAGGATATGGTGGCAACAGACGATTTGACGATGGACCAAAACCAGTAGAAACAGGAAAGGAATACGACGTTTCCATAACGGAAATTAGTAGAAAAGGAGACGGTATCGCAAGAGTAGAAGGCTTTGTGATATTTGTTAAAGACGGAAAGGCAGGTCAGAATGCAAAAGTAAAGATCACCCAAGTGGGTCAACGATTTGCTTCTGCCGAAATAGTAGGTTCTTCACAACCTGCAGCAGAAAGTTCTTCACGACCTGCAGCAGAGTAAAAAACTGTCTAATCCAAAAACTAATTTTCCCCCTAATTTTTCTTCTTAAAATTTGAAAAATGTGACACTGTTTAATGGTCTTTCTTTGGACCAACCATTTCGCCACTTTTGACGTCTTGATCCCACCTGCCACGCATACCTTTGATCAATGCTATGATGCCTCCTCCAATTAGAACAAAGACTACTCCAAACAAGATTACTTTGTTTCCTAGTATCGAATTACAGTCTACAGGTATAGCACGCCCGTCTTCGGTGTAATCAAAACAGTCACCAAATTCATTTGCTTGAATTGTAAATTCAAAAAATGGTCTACCAAATATACCTAAGATAAGAAAGCCGGCAAATACAAGAACTAAACCTATCATTATAAAACGAGTATCACTCATGAAATAATTTGCATAGCGTAATATTTAACATTGTAAATCTACTAAGCGAATAGGTAAAGTATGGATGGTTTTTGGTTGGGGTAAGAAAAAAGTAACAAATGAAACTATTGAATCTAGAGTGTTAGAAAAACAAGTTACTCTCTCAGAAATAAATGACATTATAAAAGAAAATCAAGTGCAACGTCTTAAAAAAATTACAGAAAATGCAAAGTCAATTAAAGACGTAGTAGAACTCGAACGTAAAAACATTATACAAATAATTTCTCAACTTGAAAATGACACGCTAAAAGTTGATGATGTTGATAAACATCTAAAACTGCTTATCGAGAGAGGTAAAGAATCGGTAATTTTGGGGCTAAGAAAAGAAACCGCAGTTAACTTACCAAGTACAGAAAAGTATTCAGATATTGTAAATTTAAATATCGAGATTGGACAGATGCTCAAAAGAATAGGGGATATTTTAGGAGTAAATACTAGAGTAATGCACATTTTTGCAAGAAAATATGCAGACAAGTTAAAAGAATATCTATCTGAAGTAGCAACTAAGAAAGCAGGATTACAAAAGCTTGTCGATGAGCATACTAAATTTGAGTCCACTGTAGCAACCATTTTACAAATGTATGACAAAATAAAAGGATCACAAAAAGAAATTGAAGAAAAAAATAAGGAACTTTCTAAGATCAAAGAAGAGATAAAAAACTATGATAAAATGATACAGAGCATAGAACTAGGAATTCAAAATTCAAAGTCTAAAAGTGAGTATCAGGAATTTCTAAAAATTAGAAAAGAGACGGATGCTCTCGCTTTAGAAGAGGATAAGATAAAGCATGAAATAGATTTACAATTTTCAAAGATATCTAGACCCCTTGGTAAATACAGCTACATTTCATCGCTTGAGAAACCTCTCAAAAGGATTATGGAGGAATTGATTGCAAATCCCTCGAAAGTACTTATCCAAGGAAACAAGGATTCTATCGTCGAGGTATTACATGCAGTAATAAAGGCAGTAGTTGCAGGAAATGTTTCAGTCAAAGATACCACCAAGGCGGTTCAACAAATTGAAGAAACTATTAACAGACTTGATGAATTCCTAAAGATGAAATCTGACCTTTCACAAAAAAGAGACTCTTTTGAAAATAGGCTTGGCATTTTTAACATCGGTGAGTTAGAAGAAAAGGAGGGGGAGCTAATTAAGACTAGAGACAAAAAGAGGCATGCTGAATCAGTTGCCAAGAATTTGGAAAATGCAGTTAATGATGTTATAATGCACATACCACAGCTTGGACGGGATATTGAAATTAAACTAAAAGAAATTTCAGGAACTAGAATAACCTTAAAGATTTAATGACGAAACTGTACTCATATTTGTAATGATTTTCAAAAAGACTGGCTTTCAGCGTACAGTTACCATAAAAAAAGAGGTACGCGATAGTATCTTATCATATTGTAAAATGAATCATCCAAATGAAGGAATTCTGATTCTTCGTGGAAAATCAAAAAAAGGCAATGTTGTTGTTGATGGCCTAGTCATACCGCCTTTTTCACATGGTGGACCTACTTTTGCAGGGTTTCCACATTCCTTTTTGCCTTTTGACCCCAGCTATGTGGGGACTATCCATTCTCATCCAGTTGGGTCTGCCAACCCTTCAGTCACAGACCTGCACAACTTTTTTGGGTTTGTCTCAATAATTGTAAAATCACCATATGAGGATAATGACATCTTTGCCTATGATAGAGATGGTAACACTATCCCAATAACTGTAAGTTAGCGTAAACTATGACAAAAACTTATAAGCTTTTTGGAACAAAGTTTAGTGTGATAAATTATAAAACTTATTTGATTTTCCTGTTTGGTTCACTTGCCATCAGTATTGGCCTACAAATGATCTTACCATGGCCGCTTGGTTTGATTACAGCTCTGGCAATCTTCATAGTCTTTCCCTTATTCCTTAGAAAGCGAGCCCTAAGAAGGATGGGGGGATTTGGTGAGGGCGGTGGATTTTTTGGCCAGAGTCAAGGTATAAAGTACATTTGCCTTACCTGCAGCAACAAGTTCAAGGGTGGTGCATGTCCAAGATGTGGCTCCAAGATAAAAAGAGCAGATTTTTAGTAGATTAGATTTCAAAAAATAACATGACTCTAGAAGAGCTTCGAAAAAAAGCATTATTTCAAAATACAATTGATGCGTGGATAATGGCGTGTGAAGAAACTCATTCAGAATGGTTTTCTCCTGAGAATTACAAAAAATTCATAGATCATCTTACAAAAAGTGGTCTGAAGATGCAAAAGTTTCCACTCTGTATAAAAGAATCTGGAGGCATGTACGAAAGAGGAAAAGACAAGACACAGTTTGCAGAGATGTTGTCACAAGATACTGAGCCAAACGCAGCTGCGTATACCTTGAGGCTAAATGATGACACAATAAAAATAATTCGTCAGTTCAAGCCCTAGCGCTTTAGCTTTGGATTAACTATTGTATCCATTGCATTACCTATAAAGACAAACGCAAGGCCTGTAAGAGCAATCATAACTCCAGGCGGTACAATCCACCACCAAAGACCACGTGCTGCTGCACCAAAGATGCTTGCATCATGTAGGATTTGACCCCATGTAGGAAAAGTCGGATCACCAAGACCCAAGAAGCTAAGACCTGCCTCTGTTGTGATTGCCGCAGGCACTGAGATTGCAATGCTTGCAAAAGTGTAGGGCAAAAGCTGAGGCAAGATGTGTTTGAAAATTACTTTAATGTCCTTTTGCCCCATTATCTTTGCAGCTTCAACGTATTGCAACGTTTTAATCTGCATTGCCATACTTCTTGAGACCTTTGCAATTCCAACCCAGCCAAAGATCATCAGAAATCCCACAATCAGAAAGATGCTGTTACCGATGGTTACTGCTAAAATGATCAAAAGTGGAAGTGCTGGCATGGCATAAATTACATCATTGAAACGCATCAGTGCTTCGTCAGTCTTTTTCCCCTTGTAGCCAGCAAAAACACCATAGATTAATCCAATTACTACAGACCCAACAGCCACAGAAATTCCAATGAACAACGCAAGTGGGGTGCCCCAAAGCAAACCAACTGCCAGATCACGTCTAAGCTCATCCGTTCCTATCAGACCATATATTTTGCCACCTAGAATGAATTTTGAATCTTTGATGACAATTTGTGAGTCAACATTATAGAGGTTTACCTGAAACACATAATGTCCTTTCAAAACTTTGTTGGTATCAGTTGTAGAAAAGACAATATCTTCAGCAGACAATAGATCAAGTGGAAATGTAAAATGTTCCGCGTTCTTTCTAAGGTTTTTTTTCACAGAATCATCGGTTGAAAAGATAAGCTGGTGATAACTAGTTTCACTTGATGATTTTGGAAGAGAGACAGACGTTAATTGAAGTTCAAGTCCATCAGGACGAATTACTGAAATTTGCAAGAGTGGGGCGCCTGTATATCTTGCTGTATATTCATAGATAAAGTCGCTTGGAAATGCATCGTACTCATAATCAACTACAAAGCCATTGGAGAGAATTGATATTTCTCCTACCGTCTGAGACGCGGTTTGTGGATTCTTTAGTATCTTGTGTTCAGGCATTTTTTCATTCAGAAAAAAGTTTACCCACGCAGGAAGTGATGATTTTGGGAAGGTTATCCAGCTGGCTGGATTATTCCATTCTTTAAAGGTCTCTACTGGAATAGTTACTGCAGCAACCGCTGACATTCCAAAGAGTAGTATTATTATTCCAATACCAACAAGGCCTATCTTGTTTTTTGAAAACTCATTCCAGATCTCATTTGAAGAAAGACTCATCCAGTCCTCACCCGTGGATCAAAATAGCCATACAGTATATCAGCCAGAAAGATGCTTGCAAGGAAAAATGCAGTCAAAACATACGTTGCTCCAATTATTACAGGCAAGTCAAGAACGCTTATTGCCTCAAAGTACAATCGCCCCATTCCTGGCCAATCAAAGACAGCCTCTGTTATCACCGCACCACCAAGTGATCCTGAAAGACTTAGTGCAAGAATTGTTACAATTGGGGGGGCTGCATTTTTGAGTGCGTGTGTATAGATTATCTTTCTTTCTGGTATGCCCGCAGCTCTTTTTGCCATGATAAAGTCTTCTTGTAAAATTCCAATCAGAAAGTTTCTGACAAGATATGCCCATGAACCAAATCCTATGAGAACTAGTGTGACAAGTGGCAGCGTCATGTGATACAAAAGGGCTACAACATATCCTGGGTCTGTTACAGGAATCAACGGTGTTGCTCTAGCTGGAAATATCTGGTATGCAAATGCAAAGACAAAGATCATCAGCATTCCTATCCACCATACTGGAAAACTGCTACTTACCACGGCAAAAGTTGAAGTCATTCTGTCAAGCTTGGAGTTTATCTTGCTTCCTGAGAGGGCTCCAAGAAATATTCCAAGTAAAGAAATAATCACAGTTGCTGTGGTAAAAAGCAAAATTGTGCGTGGGAGTTTTTCAAGTAAAATGTCTTTTACGTTAGAGGAACCAGAATCGCTTGTAAGAAATGTTGCGTGTCCAAAATCAAGCACCAAGATCTTGTAAACTGAAAATCCAAGTCTTGGTGGCGAGTACCAAGGCTCATCAAGTCCCAATGCTTTTATTCTCTGATCAATTTGTGTTGTTATAAACGAGTCTAGTTCTTCAGGGTTTTTGAAATTCTCAGCCAGAGCCTTGTTGTCAGCTATCTGTTGTCTTATTTCAAAGGCAACACTTTGTTTTAGTATGTTATCCATGTTAGAGCCAACAAGTGCTATTGTGATCAAAAGCGTAGCCATAAGCACACCAAACATCGTAGTAACTCGAGTCAGAATATATCGCTTAAAGCTCATTTTCTTTCATTTGTGAAATTGAGTTAATAACATTAGGGTGTCGCTTCTTTAATCTCCAAATAACGACTGCTGCTATTGTTATTGCTACCAAAACAATTCCTATAGGCAAATAGTCTGGTGTAAATAACAAGGTTTCAGAACTGTACACAAATCCTGGAATTACTTGGCTTTCATCGCTTATTGCTAAAAAGCTGGTATAAATGATGTCAGGTCGCAAAGCCGATTCTGACACTGCAAATATCTTCAAGTCATTTGCACCAATACTAAAAAGAGATGTCTGTTCCTCTGACAATATGATATCAGCCTTACCAATCGTTGATTTTTGTATGCCAGAAGCTACTACTTTGCCGTCAGAATTTGTAAAATAATAATAGATTGTTGAGTCGGTATCAACAGAAAGTGGGATGGTCAGCTTTTTCCCTATAGTAATAGTGGTGGGCACATCAACTCTGTTTATTTTTGCAATCGTGACATCTTCAAACTTTTTCCAGTAACCAGCTTCAAATGGATATGTTGAATCGTCAAAAGCCTTCGTTGTTATTATTCTTGCCTCAGGCGAATAACTCTCAAGATAGAATGGTCCATTACTAATTATTGCGTGATTATTTTTTACTATCCATGATATTGATGAGTCGTATCTGGAATCATAGTATTGTTGGTTGGACTCAAATTGTGCCAGTGCGGCTGGAATAAAAGAAGTTTTTTTGAATTCCTCTAGGTTTGATTTTATTATGTCTGCATCATTTGGTACAAGTAAGGAAAGCCATCCTATGTTTTTGCCAATTGCGCTTGATCTAGAAAATGCAACCTTTCCATCAATTACAGTTTTTTCCATAGCAGTATATATCTCCCAAGGCATAGCAGCCCAAATTCCTGCAGAGTCTGCAATTTCTGCATCGTCAAAGTGCCAATAATCTTGATAGACCTCTATGCTGTCTTTGTCAATAACTCTAACTGCAATTAATGTATTAGCTGCTTGGTTTGCTTTTGGGGAATATTCTGAATCAAATGTCTTGTCGTTTTCTTGTTGTTCTGAGCCCCACTCATACAAAAAGTAAAGTGAGTACAACACATCATTCATGTCCATTGGTTGTTTGTTGTGCCAGTTACTAAATTTTAGATCAAATGTAACTTTGCTTGTGGCCTGTTTACCATTTCCAACTTGGCTCCACTTTTGTTGCTGTGTGTCCCATCTTATTGCATCTTCTGGAACAACCAACTTTCCGGTAGGCCCTGCAGTATCAACTTTCCATTCACACCGAATTGGAATGCTAACGCCCGTGTATGGGTGCCTGAAAATTGCAGGATCAGAAACTGTGTCCCATATGACCCTGCTATATAGATCAGTCATTCCCCCCACTGGATTCCATGCTCCTTGATAGATCTGCTTTACACCTATTTTTATTGAATCTGAATTACCTCTTACATTAATTGGAGTAAATCTGCTTGGAACACCTGCACCAAAATCATTTACTATGCCTTCAATTTTTTCGTTTGAAACATACTGGTCTATTCTACTTGCAAGAAAAATCCTGACTGATTCTTTTACACCTTCTCTTACTGCCTTTTTTAAAAGTTCGGCTCTCTCTTCTGCAGAAGTAAAGTTTCCTAGAAATATATTCATTGAAATAGAATCCATGTAATCATTTTGATAATTCCAATATGACGGATTGTTAAATCCAGGCATGTTAGAAAACCATGGAGAGTACATTTGAGCAGAAACAATTGAGTCATATTTTACAAATCCACCCCTGCCTGCCCATCCTTCTGTGTACAGGTTCCATTTGAGATCAGAAGGGTTTGAGCCATATACTATAGAAAATGCCTTGTTTAGATCTCCAAACTCTTTTTTGACAGAAAATCCAACTTTTTCCAGTTGTGGTGAAAGAATTTCGCCAATTGATTTTCTAATCTGATCATCGCTTCTGATGAAAATTATAACCTCGATTTGTTCTGAATCATAGTACCATTTGCCGTCTATTTTTTGTGCTCCTGCATCAAGTAAAGAGTTTGAGATCATTTCTTCAGCAAGAGCAGGATTGTATCTAAAGTTAAATGACTCGAGCTCATCTAAAATCAAAAGATAATCCGGATCAAATGTACCATAGGCTGAAATCATTGGCACACCATATCCTCCAAGAAGCTCATTTACAATCAATTCTCTGTCTATGAGATAGTTGAGCGCAAACCTCACATCTCTTATAGAAAACGGATTGAATTTTTCAGTCTGAGCTGGATTCACAAGAAGACTGTAAGAGCCTCCTGTAGATTGAAAGACCTTCAAACCTTCGCGCGACTTGGGATTTTCAATCCTGTCAGATGGAATGGTAGAATAATATATGTCCAAATTTCCGTTTTTTACTTCTTCAAGTGCAGTGTTCTCATCTAGATATTGTACAAACTGTACTTTATCCACAAAAGTTCCCTTGTCAGCAAAAGCGAAAACAAAGCCAAAAGCAAAGACAGCTAGTATAGGTACTAGCACTAACTTCATAACTTGTTTTGCTTAAAACTGTATATAAATAACGCAAATTGAATTAAACTCATTGAATCTTCAAACTCTAGTAAGAGGAATAAATGGAATAATTCCTGGGGCATGTCAGTCAAGGACTTTGCAGTAGTTACAAAAACCGATGAGAATACAGCAAGGATGATACTTGATAATTTCTTACAAAATGGAGTGGGAAGGTATGAGGATCATCAAATCTTCTTTGATGAAAATGACAGACTAAAGACTTGCCTGCTAGCAATACAGTTTGGTGCTGCGGTTGATGAAGTTTCAAGATCACTTGATTGGAAGGATTTTGAATCTCTTGCTGCAGAGATCCTAAACTCTAATGATTTTGAAATAACTAGAAATTTAGTTCTTACAAAACCACGTATGGAAATTGATGTAGTTGGTGTAAAATCAGGTGTAGCCATATTGATTGATTGTAAACATTGGAAAAGAACAAGTCAGTCAGCCATACAAAAAGCAGTAAAAAAACAGATAGAGAGGACTAAACATTATCTTCCAAAAGAAAAAGTTCAAACGGCAATTCCTGCAATTGTTACCTTATATCAAGAGGAAGTAAGATTTGTAGATAAAGTTCCAATCATACCGATTTTTCAGCTTGGTTCGTTTTGTGAGGGATTTTATGGAAACTTGGACGACCTTAAAACGTTAGAACATAGTCAAAAAGAAGAAGATGGTGGTAGCTATCAAAAACAGCTGGGTGATTCGCATAGTGCGGTCTAGCGATTTCGAATAATCCTCAAGCAATGTAGTTCCCATCACTTTGACATCTGCTTGATGTTGTAATGCTTCAAAAGAAGCCAAAGAAAGATTCTGTTCAGCCTTTTTTGCCAGATCTAGGTACCAAGATGCAGCCTCATCAGGCGTAGACAAGCTACCAAAGGTAAAGTATCCGTGCTTATTTCTAGCCTCCCTTGTTTTGTAATGAGTGTCTGAAGTGCACATCTCAAGTAAATTATATCCATGTTTTGAAAGATGATTTACAATTTCTTCTCTGAGCCCATTTTGCATATTGTTAGAGTCAGACCATCCAAGGAAAAATTTCTCTTCACCAATTTTCATGCAAAGGATTCCAATTCCACCAGGTCCAAGGTCATCTGCCAAAATTTTTTGATTTTCCAAATTTGCATATCCTATTTCAAATGGAAAAGGTTCTTTTGTTATTAATGTATCAAGATTTGATTTTGCCGCCTTGAAGAGATCATCAGCATCGTTTGGCAAGATTTCTTCTCCCATAGCGTTGTGACTGTCTACTATTAAGATTCGATCAAATCCTCGGTTTTTTGCATATTGCTCAAGCTCATTTTTTACATATAGTGGGACGTCCTCCATGCCATGTGGTGAAAGTGACAAGATCAGAACAGCTGTCTTGTCTAAAAGAAAACCGACGGTTCTTGCCTTGTTCACTTGCACCGTGACGGGTTTTGTGCATATTTGACCCTGTTGTATGATTGAACTTTTAGCAAAACTTGCAAGATATGCATCCACCTGTGATTTTGATGGTATGTTAAGTGAGTGATCAGAAATGCCGTGCATTACCATTGCAGACGAATTCAGGTTCTTGTATATCTGATACGGAATGTTACTTCCCCCTATTGGATGAAATGGCCCAGGATGAACGTCAGGAAGAACCAGAGTAAATTCGTTATTTTTTGTCTTAAATTTAATTTGAAACGTAGATACTTTAGATGGTTGGGAGCGTTCCTCCATCAAATGTTCCATCTCAGAAGGATCGTTTTTTGTCCATGCTTTGATATAAGCCTGCAATATCTTGTGAGTACTTGGAATTTTTGGTCCACCAGCTCTATCTGTAATAATGCTCCAAATTGTTCCCACTACCAGAAACATAATACCGTATGCAATTGTCTGCAAGTCCGTAAGCATTGGAATCCAGAATTGCCAAGGAACAATTGCCAAAAACATTGCAAGTGGTTGAATCAGACAAAGTGCCCAAGCTATCTTGACCTTTGCACCAAGAACAGACGTAAAAATTCCAATTCTAAAGCTTGCAAACAAAAACATTCCTTCTGTCAGATATATTGGTAATAGCTCTGGTTTTGAAAATACTGGTACTGATATCAAACCTCCTAATGCAGTAACAAACCAAAGAAGACTTCCAAATCCAGAGATGTGACGAATCTTGGAAAGATCGGTATGTAAGACACGATAATCAATTATTTGTGTAACAAGTAGTACACCTATTGCCAGTGGTAGATGAAAGGAAAGCTTGGCATATGTCTCAAAGTAAGCAAATGCTGCAAGTATAACAATTGTAGATGCAGCAAATACAGACACAATTAGTGATAGATAAGGAGATGATGGAGCAAGTAATGTTAGTGAATACCTCTTGTGAATACGAGATACGTTATTGGGATTTTCTGTCATGGTAGAAAGAAAATTTTCAGAATCCACGAGATTGCGATTAGGCTACTTGGAATAGCCACCACTATCTCTGGCCTTATGCGATATCCCTTTGTCTCATCCTCAAAGAACCTTAAAAGACCAGCACTGGATGCAGGCAACGGCGCAGACTTTTTCTTACTACTCATGGTTATCTTTGACAGGATAGATTTTTACATAAAAACTTTTGTTATCTTACTTTTTTAGCTTATCTATAATTGTAGCTAATTCACTTATTGATTTTAGGATCTTCTGTTGTTTTTCGTGATCTTTTTCCTGTTCAAGCTCTTTAGCTAGATCTTGTAGTTTTTGTTCAAATTTTGTAAGAGCCAGATTCACATCTGGTTTTTTCTCTTCTATGATTACTGGAACTTTTTCATCTTTTGCTTCTCTGCCACAATTTACACATAGTGCATGTCCATCCTTTATGACACGTACGCCTTTACAGTAGGGGCAAGGGTCACTTACCAATGTTGCACCCTTTAGAAGCATCTCTACAGCTTTTTTGGTAAGATCCTTTGACACAAACCTATTTTACAAATCTAAGTAAAAAACATAGAGACGGACAAGGCTTAATAGTAGGAAAGCAAACTTTTACTTTGAATGGCGGTAATCTGCAATACATGCGGACTTCCTAATGATTTATGCGCCTGTGGTGAACTTGAAAAAGATTCTACTCAAATTGTTGTTCGCGTAGAGGAAAGGCGCTTCAAAAAGAAAGGTACTATGATAGAAGGAATTAATCCCAAGATGAATGATCTTGTAAAAGTTGTTAGAGAGCTAAAAGCAAAGTACGCTTGCGGCGGTACAGTAAAAGATGGCTACATTCTTCTTCAAGGCGACCACAGGGATACAATCAAAGGAACTCTAGTAAAACTGGGATTTTCTGAATCAAGTATAGAAGTGCATTAGACAAGACTTGCTAAAAAGTGACAACTTCTTAAGAATTCTTGCGATTCCGTATTCTGCACTAGTAGCAGTGATTTTTGGAATTATGCTTCTGTCTTTTCCTATTGGTGCATATGTGGTTTTTAATTCTGATGTTGGAAAGGAGATAAATTTTGAATATCCTCTTGATGGATTAAATGTTTTTCTTGGTGGGCTAAGTTTTAAGCTCCCACTCAAGTTTGAGATTGGTGAAGCTTTTGCTGTACTATGGTGCGTTTACATAATTTTGTTTTCCATTTCTATTGTAGGGCCTAATAGGAATTTTAAGAAAGCTCTTACCTCATTGATGACTGAAGGATGGCAAAACATCAAAAAGAATTCTTTTCTCAGTATGATAACATGGTTTTCAATTTTGATTGTGTTTTCTGTAATTATTGATTCTATACAGCAGATATTTGGTGTAAAGACTGAGCCACCAGAATTTCAAAATGCATTAATACAGTTCTTCGATGTTAGTGCATCTCCGCTAACAGAGGAGATAGGTTTTCGTGTGTTGTTAATTGGTCTTCCACTTTATATGATGTTTTCTCACAAAGCTTCATTAAGGTATTTTTTCAAATCTCTTTGGCATCCTTCAAAAAATCTTGAAATCACTAACCAAAAGAAGGCAGTAATTTTGGTTGTAATAGTAGGGATGTTTTTTGGAGCAGCTCACATAATTTCAGGTTCACCTTGGAGTACCGGTAAGTTTACTCAAGCAACTGTAGCAGGAGTGATAATAGGTTGGGTTTATTTCAGGCACGGTTTGGCACCGGCAATTTTGATCCACTGGGCAACAAACTATTTCATATTTTCTTATGTTTTATTCATGTCTGACATAAACCAAACCTCAATTGTAAATGAGTTTTCAAATCCATTTCTTAATACAGTCGAAGTTCTGCTTTTGTGCACAGGTGCATTAGCCATAGCTATGGTTATTCTAAACTACATCAAGTCAAAAAAAGAGTCTACAGCTTTAATGCAAGCTTAAGCCCTTTGTACCTGTTTCGGATTGTCACTTCGGTAACACTGGCAGCTTCAGCGACGTCTTTTTGTGTTTTATTTTCACCGTGCAGTACACATGCCACATAGAGTGCAGCAGCTGCAAGCCCCATTGGGTCTTTACCAGCAGAAATTTTTATCGCCTCTGCATCTTTCAAAATTGCTAATGCCCTGCGTTTTGTTTTTTCGCTCAGGCTTGCCTTACTTGCTATTCGTGCAACACACTTTACCGGATCAACTACAGGCATCTTTAAATCAAGTTCACGTATTAGTAACCTGTAACACCTGGCAACATCCTTTTTCTTTATGTTACTTGTAGCTGCAATGTCCTTTAAAGTCCTAGGTGTTCCAGTATCTCTACATGCAGCATAAAGTGCAGAAGCAATCAATGCAGAAATTGATCTTCCTCTAACAAGTCCTTTCTCCAATGCCTTTCTGTATAGGTAAGCTGACTTTTCTATTACTGCATCACCTACGGTAAGCTTATCTTTTAGTCTATCAAGTTCGCTGAATGCTTGTCTAAAGTTTCTATCTACAGGTTCACGAACCTGACTTCGACTATCCCATGTTCTTAAACGCTCGATTGTATTTTTCATAGATGCTGAAAGTGGTTTTCCTGTAGCGTCTTTATCCATAGGACCAATTATTGTTGCAAGTCCCATGTCATGCATTGCAAGTGAAGTTGGCACTCCCGTTCTGCTTCTGTCTTCATGTTCTTCTTTTGAAAAGGAACGCCACTCTGGACCTGACTCTTCTAATCTGTCAGTCATAACGAACCCACAGCTGCCACAAAATATCTCTCCAGTACTATTATCAGTAACCAAGTGGCCCTTTCCACATCTTGGGCACCTCCCTGCATGACTTTGTACGTCTTTAACCAATTTTGTTACACAAAAATTGTTTTTTGATCTCCTTTTGTTTATGCATTAATGTTACAAATCTATTATGTGTTACGCTCAAATCAGAAAAAACGAGTTTGTGTTTCTATAACAATTTTTTCAGTGTCTCTGAGACTGAATAATTTATGTTTTTTAAAATATAATGAAGATCTTCAGGCTCATCTATATCAAGCATTATCCTTCTTATCAAAACAAGTGCCGTTGAGGCTGTTTTGCTTTCTGCTGTAGTAAGATGTATCTTGTAGCTGTCCTCGTCGTAATGAGTTTCCATAAGATTTGCTGGCGCTCTAAATAATGCGTTTGTTCCATCAAACTTTCTAGATGGAACAACCAAAACACATCTTGGCATCATATGAAAATCTAAAAGCGTTTGTATGTCTTCTGGTTGAATAAGTGGGATATCTTGAGGAAAAACTATAGTTGCATCAAAATCTTCATCTAGAAAATACCTATCAGCAATGGATACTGCGTTATTCACTCCCGATTCTTTTTCGTCGTAAATTTCTATAGCATTAAACTTTTTTCCAATCTTAAATGCACCTTCATCCTTGGTAACAACTGCGATTTTTTTGATTTGTTCTGATTGTGAAATTGCATGTAAAACATCATTTAGCATCACCTTACATAGGTCTTCAGTCTTTTCAGAAGACAGATTTAGTCGTGTTTTGGCTTTGGAAAAGGTCTTTACGGGAATAATTGCTGCTGTTCTAAAGCTAGACATGCACTTGTTTTAGAATAAATCCAGCAAGAGCATCTTCGTCTTTTTTATCTTTCATTTTTATTTTAGTTTCGTATACGTGCATGTCCAAGTTTTGGATCTTCCTTGTAAGCAGTCTATCAGATGAATCTATTACGATGTGAGAAGCAACATCAGAATACATCTTTGCAAGTCCATATGCAGAGACTTCCATGCCAGCTGCTTCCATGTATTTTGCAGCTGGGCCAGTGATCGCTTTGTTTCCAACAAGTGGACTCACTACGACGACTTTCTTTTTTGATTTTGATAGTTCTTTTTTTATTCCCTTAATAGAAAGAATAGGGCCTATGCTTGTAAGTGGATTTCCTGGTGCGATAATAACTAGCTTAGAATCATGAATTGCATTTACAGCTGCTGGGTTTGCACGTGCTTTGTCAGCCCCAAGATATTTTATCCCTTCCACATTGTCCTGCCCTCTATACTTTACCCAGAATTCCTGTATGTGGAGTTCACCTCTGCCAGTCACAATTCTTGTTTCTACCGTGTTGTCAGTGACAGGAATTATTTTTGTATCTATTGCAAACTTTTGGCACATCCAAGTTGTTATGTCACTTAGATTCTTGCCGTTTTTGAGCATGTTTGTTCGCATAAGGTGGATGGCCGCATCTCTGTCTCCTATCTTAAACCATGTCTCCTCTCCTAGCATTTCCATCTGGCGCAAAAACCCATAGGTATCTTTTTTGATTCCCCATCCTTTCTCATTATCAAGCAAGTCAGCAAGGCCGTAAAGAATTGTATCTATATCAGGGCAAACATACAAGCCATAAAGCCAATAGTTATCACCTACATTTGCAATTACATTAATGTCACGTGTCTGTGAAGCTACACCACGGACGAGTTTAACCGAACCTGTTCCACCAGTAAGTATTGTAATCATTTTTTTTAGCTCTTAGAAAGACCTGTTTATGTGGACCAATGCACAATAATTACTTTGCCATATAATATTCAGTTTAGGAAATTAATCTACTTTCAAATCATGATAAGATTTATTACTATCGGAAAAAGCTGTTTTTTCGTGCGTAGCAGCAATTTATTTTTTGTGGCAGGTTTAATTGGAGTCTTAGTGATTAGTAATGTTACTCCTATTTGGGCTGCTCAGCTTGATTCCAAAATTGGAACAAAAGCAGAATCTGCACAGCCAACTTTTAAATTTTTAAGAACTATTTTCATAGAGTATCCGGAGGGCGGCGAGCTTGCTGATCTTTTGCGTGGAAAAGATGTTGTAATAAATTTTGAGGCTGATTCCACAACGCCGGGAGTATCTGACTTGATATCAATGATAAATAAGAACCTGTCACAAGACCTTGACAGTGCTGTTTTTGTAACTGATTTATCTCTAACCTACAGGGCACACCTAGCTGGCAGAGGGGATTCTGCTGCAGTAGATTACAAGATTACTATTATTCCTACCATGATAAATTATGTATTGCGCCAGGCAACTAATTCATCAGCTGCCATCATAGACTCACACTGGCGTGGAATATCAGTTAATCAACCAGTTATCATAACAAGTCCAGATTCTGGAAAGGTGGATATTAATACGCCAGGTTGGTTATTTGAAAAAGAGGCCCCTGAAGTTTATTCGAAAATAATTGGAACCGAGGCTAAAGATGTTTTGAATACTCCACTGATTGATGCAAGCGATATTCTAAAACAACCACTTTCTAACTGGCATCACTTATTTGATGCCACTGGAACAATTTCTGAAGCAACCAAGTTTGGTTATCAAGGAGAAAAGGTGGTCATAACAAGTTTCACAATGGGAGAAAGCAGCTTGCGAGAAGGAATACTAGAAGCAAGAGAGCATGAAGTTGAATTCACTTTGGACAAACCATATGTTATTAGATCAGTAGAATCTGCAAGCTCAGCAAACATCCAGATGGACGGATTTGTCACAGAAACAACAATAGAAGGAGTTGAATACTTTGGTTCTAGCCCTGAGGTTCCAGAAGGTGTTGCAACTCCTTCAACAGGCGGATTTCCAGTTTACATAATATATGGAATGGCTGGTGCTGGTGGTGCTGTCGCAGTTATGATTTTATTTTGGAGCGACAGGAAGCTAAAGAAGAAACAACAAGGCTGAGATTTATCTAACTTAAAAAAATGGTGCGTGCCAGCCGTAACCCTCCTTCTGTTTTTACGAGATTTGGCTATGCGGCCTACCTAAACAAAGTGCAGCACTTGTAGTTTTGTTTGGCCTTGCTCCGTGTGGGTCAGCGCTTTCATTCCTTGCCGGAAATCTCAGGTTTTGCCATCACAGTACGCCGGGTCGGATTGTTTTCTGTTCTGGAGCCAACCATCTCTGGCTATCCATCTCTGGATCACACTTACTGCATGGAGGGAGGAGTTTCCTCTGCCTTAGCAGTAGCTCGTGCACCAGCTCGCACCTTTGATTATAAAAGAGAAATTTCTATTTGAAGATTACCAGTATGTTTTCTTCCTAAAACATGTACTCATAAGCAGGCTCTAAAACATTACATTTTTGGTGTAAAATAGTCTTCGTCAGAACGAGCTTTTGCCCTTTTCGTTTTAATGAAAAATACTAGTCTTAGTGCGTCAAGATACATTTTGTAGATAAGTCTGTTTTCTCTAAGTCTAGGTGCTATCATGCTCCAAAAGTATCTTGCTTGTATGCTGGACAATCTAGAATTTCGTATGACAAAAACTGTCTGAGTAGATTTTTCAACTATTTCGATTGTCTTTGGACTGAATGCTTGGTCCGATTGGTTTCCTGCTCCGACTATTATTATTTCAGGTTTTTTGTTAAAGTTTTGTAGTAGACTCTGTGTAACGTTACCTGTTTGTGGATAAACTCTTTCGACTGGAGTTTTTTTCAAATCCAAATCAAACATCTTTTCATTTATTCTACTCAAAATATCTCGTTCTTCTTCAGGAGATTCAACGACACCTCTAACAATTCGTATTGTACTGTTTAGTGATTGTGAAAGCGAGTGTGCAATTTCCAATCCAAGATTTGAGTGCCTTCCTTTATCGTATGCAACTACTAGTTTTGAAAGTTCGTTTTCAAAGTTCTCTTTTATATTAACTCCTATAATGTCACAAGTTGTAAGTGTAAGCAGCTTCCTGTTACTGCGCAGGCTGGGAAAATCCATTATAAGCAGGTTGATTCCCTGCTCTTCCACAGTTGCAAGGATGGCTTCTGTTGTGTCATGTGAAAGTCTAACAAGATATCTATGTGGCAGTAATTGCGGAAGTATTTTTTTGAACTCTTCAAAAGACTTCATAGCTGGCTCTGCAAATCCCTGTGCAGAAGAGAGAGGAAGCTGTATTGGAACTGTCACTATGCTAAGAAATGAAATTTCGCCTTGTTTATCTTGGGCTATGGCTGAGCCTATTTTTGCAAGCTTTTGAGCAGTTTCTGTATTAAACACAATCATAATGCGATAGTCTTTTCGTTCTTGAGGACCTTCACTACCTACAAGGGGGGCATAGTGCTCAAGTTCTTTTTTGATAGAATATATTTTGTAAACTGAAAAACCAATTATTACCCAAATGATAGCGATAGCCCAGCTTAGTGGATTATAGATCAGCAGATATATCGCAAGCCCAATTGTAGAAAACACGCCTGCAAGTGGCAGAATCGGAAAAAGTGGTGTCTTAAATCCGTATTCTAGTTTATGACCATATAGTCTTCTTATGGTTATTGCAGCCATGTTTACTTGGGCAAAAAGAAATAGAAACATTACACTAGCAGCTAGCGCAATCTGTTCAAGTGGTAACAGTACTGCTACAATGAGCATGATAAAGCCTGAAACAGCTGTTGCCAAATACGGAGTACGATATTTTGGATGAATTGCGCTAAAATTACTAGGCAGGTTGTATTGTCTGCCCATTGCAAATGCAACCCTGCTTGAAGAAAATGTTGTGGCATTCAGTGCAGAAAGTGTTGAGACCATACCGCCTGCAAGAACTATCAGAGCTCCAAAGGGCAAAAGGAATTTTGCTCCTTCTACTATTCCAAGCTCTTTATGTTCACCAATAAATTTCCATGACTCTTGCCCAACTTCAGCTGGATTCAAGCCACCTATGAAAACGAATGCAAAAACAATGTAGAGCGTTACAACAACGCCTAATGAAATAAAAATTGCTCGTGGAATGTTCTTTTTTGGATTTTTCACTTCCTCTCCAGTTTGTACAATTATTTCATAGCCTTCAAAAGCTATAAACGTCAACCCCATGGCTATTATTAGTCCAATGCTGCCATTAGGGAAAAAATTCTCAAAATTAGTGGACCAACCAGGATTGGTAAAAGTCATTGCAAACAAACCTGCTACAATCAAAACAAATATGATAGCAAGTTGTGAGAATGTGATCACGTTTCCTATTTTACCTGTGTCAGAAACTCCTTTGACATTTATGTAGGTAAAAAGTACTATTACAAGAACTGCAATTATCTTTTCAAGTGGGACGCCAACATATTCGCTTGGTACTCCAACTAGAGTTAACAAGTGACCAAAAAAAGCACCAAAGGCTACTGCGTACAGACTTCCTGCTATCATATGGCCAAACCACGACATCCAACCGCTGATAAACGCATTTGGTCTTGGTAGACCTTCTCTTATCCACTTGTAACCCCCACCAGCCTCTGGCAGTGCAGACCCAAGTTCGGCATAGGTCAGAGCTGTAAACATTGTAATTATTCCATTAATAAGAAATGCAATCATTAGTGCTGGTCCTGCCTCATTCATGGCTGGTCCTACAAGCACAAAGATAGCACCGCCAATCATAGCGGCTACACCGACCATTGTTATATCAAGTAGTGAAAGGCTTCGTACAAGCCCCGAAGACGACTCAGTAGACATTATTACCTATTCGTCTGGGAAAAATGGTCGAATAAATCTCTACTCGTTGATTGAGATCTATGAATAAAGGAATTTCTATTGACTTGTTAGAGACAAACCGTATTCTTTTGTTATTGAGTTTATCTCTTCTTCAGAACTTGCCTTTGAATAGTCATCAAGGAGGTTTCTGTTAAGGTCGTAAAATGTGTGCCCCCACTTGAATTTATCAAGTAATTCATCTGTAAGATCCTCAAATCCCAAAATAAAAGCTGCGCCTGCTATTGCTTCAACTGTGGTAAGCTTGTTGAGTTTTGAATAATTTACTGGGTTTCCTGCTAAAAGTGGTGGAAGTTTTCGTGCAATGCCAGCAAATTTCTTTTTGAATGTTTTTTCTGCAAGCTCCCACGAACAATCAATTCCAGTTATAGAATCTGCAAGCAGTTTGTCGTCTCTGAGAATGGTTCTTTTTGCAAATGGATCAAGAAGTATTGTGTTTTGTGAGGTAGTTCTTACACTTGTTGCAAGCTTGAATTTGACAAGCTTTGCAGCAGTGCACTTTTTTGGATCATCTTGCTTAAACATCAGTACCTGCACATGCAATGTACTTACAATTACTCTGTAGGCGTATATGAAATCTTGTAATAGAATCTAGAAATTTGGTTATCTTTTATGATTTCTACCTTCCATTTTCCGTCAGGAATTACGTCGCCTGAATCTTCTGGCAAAATTGTAAATTTCTCCAATGTGGTACCTGGGCCGCTATATCTGACCTTCAAGTTTATGCCATCTATTTCTACTATCTGATATAATGAAGCGGTTCCACGAGTAGATTTTGTAATTTTGCACTTGGAATCTTGACCAATAAGGCAAGTCCCGTCTCCTGTAGTTACTTTAATGTTGACGTCAGGTTCATCACCAGGCGTCACACGAAGCAATCCATCAAAGACTCTTGGGCTCACGGTTTTATTATCAACAGTTTTTTCTCCAATAGTTATGGGGATTGAAGATTTTGATATTCTATTTACATTGTCTACAATTTTTTTAGGTGTTGGTTGTATAGGAGTTTCTTTTTCAGGTTCTACTACTGGAGGCAATTCATTAACTACCTCAAAGGTATCGCTTGCCTCAGCAAAGTCAGTATCAGCTGTAACTGTATAGATTCCAAGTTTTGCATCTTCAGAAATTTTGTAGTCATAGTTAAAAGAACCACTAGGGTCAAATCGTACTTTGACTGGTTTTTGCACTGCTTTTGTGAAATCTGATACAGTAATGTCAACATCAAACACATAGATTATCTTGTTTGTCTTTCCAGCTATCTTCACAGTCCCACCAGGAAGATATTTGTCTTCATCAGTTTCCACAAGCAACACAAGTGGAGCGTCTACACCTGTAACAAATTTGTCGTCTACTTTGAAGACTGTTTGAGACTTTGCATCATAATATTTTGCAATTACTTTGTATTCACCAGTTTTATAGACTACAGGAACTAATTTGAATGAAGTTTGGAATTTTCCTCCTGCACTCAGGTCTGGAAAGGCTTTGGCAATTTCTTTGTTGGCTTCATTTTTTATTATAATTACAGGTCTTACATTTACACCCACTCCTTGAGATTCAGTTCCCCAATCTTTCCTTATTGCACTACCAAATACAGTGATTGTTTCACCGGTGCTATATACTGCTTTGTCTGTTTCTACTACAAGAGGTAAAGGTGTAGTTTCTGATGCTGGATCTTTTGAAATCTTAAAGAATACATTGGTCTCGTCAGAATCGGAACGAACCGTTATCTTATAAATTCCAAAAATCTTTGTGTAATTAGGAATAATCCAACTAGATGAAAAGAACCCATTGTTTATTAGTACTGAGGTACTGGTTTTCTTTCCGTCTGGATCTGTCAAAATTACTTCATATGATGACTGAGCTGTGAAGGTGGAAACTCTGCCTGTAAGTTTTACCTCTTCTCCAATTCCGTATACTTCCTTGTCTGTGATTGCAATTATCTTCACTCCAACACCCAGCTCAAGTATATCTTCTACCAAAAATGATGTTGAAGCTGCAAGGTCACCATAGGTTGCCTTGAGAAGATATGTTCCCTTTTCAAAGATATTTCTGTATATGCCGCTTTTTACCTCAAAGTTTCCTGAGCTGTCTGGAATTCCAGTGAAGGAATAAACTGCATCTTGACTTTTACCAGCTGATGCACGTGGATCGCCTTTTGATATTATTTGTTCTCCATCCGCTTTTGTTATTGAAATCTTTACAGTCTGTCTTCCAAAGTCTTTTGTTTCTGTTACCTTACCTGAAACAACTAATGGGTCACCTATATTATAGAAAAGCTTGTCAGTCGAAATAGAAAGTGGGCCAGATTCTCCTGCCACAAATTCAGCTGGATTTTCTACTACTTTGAAAAAAGTTTGGGCTGTTCCTACATTTTCTGAAATTATTACTTTATAGTCTCCATATCGATCTGTCTTGTTTGGAATTCTTAGTTCGTACTTGAATGTGCCATCACCTTCAAGCCTGACAACATCTTTGATCTTTACTGTATCTGTCACGTCCTGCTTTGCAAAGGCTTGTATTATCTCAATATTAAAAGCTGATATCCAGACTTTGTTGCTGCGACCTGTAATAATTACTGTATCTCCAAGTCCATATGCAGCTTTGTCTGTTGTTAGTGAGATAAAGATGTCCTCTTTTATTTCTGGCACTAATTCGTATGAGGTTTGGGTAGTTTCTATATCGTAGGTTGCAGTGACAGTGTATTTTCCAAATATTGGATTTACTGTAGTAATGAAAATTTTAACGAAAAACTGACCTTTTGTGTTAGGATATAGTGTTCCATCGTAGACCTGTTTTTTGTTCGGATCAAGTACCTTAAACTGCATGCCAGTGAACGGGAAGATTTTTGACGTGTTTGCACTAATGGTTGCCTTTTCACCAGGAATATACACCAATTTGTCTGTACTAATTGAGATTATAGATGACGCTGCTTTTTGTGGCAGGGCAAGTGCTTTTGCGCCTACAGCAAACTGTGTGCCAGAGGTTGCACTGCCATATTTTACAGATATTTTGTAAGCACCTTCTAGAACATTTAATGCCTTGTCAGTTTTCATTTCTGTTTTAAATGACAGCGTGGTATCAGGGTAAAGAGTAGCAGTTGTTGAAAAACCGGATGGCCCTGTGATGGTCATCGTGACTTTTTCTGGTGTGTATAGTTGATTTGGTACACCAACTTCCTTTGAAACTTGACCAGCTATCTTTACTACTTCACCAAAAAGATAGCTTGTCTTATCAGTTGAAACCATAATAGACAGAGCTGCTGCTGTAGTCAAAGAAGAAATTTTTCCATTTGATGAACCTGCGTTTGATGGTTTGAATACCCAATCGGTACCAGAATCTGTGTCTAGTCCATCTGCAGTTCTTTGCCAAGAATTAAAGTTGTTTTCAAGATCTCTAAGTGGTGGAGTTTGATCAATTAGTGTTCCATTTTTGTTTTTTATCTGAACTGTTGCAGAAATATCAGAAAACCACAAAGGACCGTATGTATAAGTCAAAAATCCTCCGCTTGGAATTTTTGTGCCCTCTGATATTTTGTAAAGTTTTAGGCCAGAGGTAGCTCCAACGGTCCATCCTCCAACGTCTATTGTCTTATTTGTTGGGTTATACAGCTCCACCCATTCTACAAGTGATTTAGCGTCATATCCTGGAGGGTTGTTTTCAATTTCGTTTATAACAACATGATCAATAAGAGGACCTGACTGGCCTAGTGCTGGATAGAGATTTCCAAATAGCAAGATCATGGCCAAAAATCCGAACATTAGATGTGACTTCAATTCTCTTACCTATACTATCATTTCATCATAAATAATGCAATTTTAGGTAGTAATTGTGGAAAAGTTGAGCTAGTTGTGAATGCCCAATATGCACTAGTACACATGAAGAAAAATGCCACTTTATTCATTATAAGTGGTGCGTAGAATTTGTTCTATTGTTGCAGTTAATTAATCCCTAACAACGTAATTAGGTTTGGCTTGTTTTGTCACAGTTAGGACATTTATCTTTAACAATTTTTTCTCCGCAGACAGCACAGATTCCCCCTTCAATTGCTTTTTGAATCATTTTTCTTTTTCTTCCCACAAAAACTTTAATTCCAAAATAGATAGCAACTGCAATGCCAACTGCATATGCTGGTGCAGTAAAAGCCATCATTCCTATCATTAAAAATAAAACTCCGACGATAAGAATTATTTCTCGTTTTTCAAAAGGCAATTATTTCACGAGATCAAAGTTTTAATAAAAATCTATGCCAGTGCTCAGAGTCACTGAATTTGCATTCATTTTGAATCATGTCTCTAACTCCTCTTCATCGCCTGGCCTTATTTGATTGGCAAGGGCAAGATAAGAACTATCTGAAAGGATATAATGCAACTATACCATATAATATCAGTGTCAAAAATTGACATAGACAAGAGAAAGAGGTTTGGTACCCATCTTATTTTGACTTGTGTACTTTTTTTGTTTACATATACTGGTATAAGATACGAGTCTTCACAGATAGCTATCATTTTAGTAGAATCTGTGCTTGTTACACTTTCTTTTTGGTTTATTTTAGCCATGAAAAAAGAAGGCCTTGGTCCTCTGGTGACTTCAATTTTTGGTTGCTTGATTTTAATTCTTGTGGTCTTGATTCCAACGAGCATCCCAACCACTGCTGACACACTTGATCCCATGTCATTTACTACAGAATCTATTGAAGATAGAATTGCTCACATGCAAGCAAAGCGCGAGGTAATGAAAGAGTACAGTCTATATCTTGGGCTTGGCAATCTTGCAATATCGCTTGCACTTGCATACAGGCCAAGCCTTCTTTATGTTAAAAACCGAGCTCCAGACGTGTTGCCTTATCCCATATGGGATGATGCCAAGCAGACCGTAACTCGTTTTAGTCCAAGCTTGATTCCTGTGCGCTCACTTTTGAATGAAAAGGAAAGGTGGTTTATCTTCAAGTACAAATTTGTTTTGGTCTCAATTGAAAACAAAATCTATCTAGTAAGACCAGATGATATGGTACCTGAAACTGCCATACTTTTAAGGTCAAAATCTGGCCAGTCACCTCTTGGGATGTAGTCATAATTTTTACTCTTTTTACTTGCTTTCCATTGGTCTTTATCCTTTAGTAGAATTTTGACAGGCTTTATTCAAATGGGAAAGCGTAAGTTCACAATTGACCTTGGCAATGAAAAAATCGAAGTAGAAGGCCACCAGCACAAAAATGTAGCCATAAAGCATCTGATGAAAAGACGTAGGTCACTTATTATGACCCGTGACAAGGAAAAAGTGGAACGGTTGTATGAGAGCGTACCAAAGGTCATTTCTATAATAGGTGGCCACTTGACCAAATCCTACAAGGTAAACTGGGAAAGAGAGGGTACTACCGAGTTTGAAGGCTCCAGATTTGTCTTTACACTAACTGAATTATCAGATCAAAAGATAGTTGCATAAAGGTTCTAAAATGGTGGGATCGGCCGGATTTGAACCGACGACCTCAGGTACCCAAAACCCGAATCATACCAAGCTAGACCACGATCCCAAGATGAGTGCAGTTTGGAGCGCCCCAATTTAAGCTTCACATGGTGATGATTTTAATAATATACGAAATCAAAAGTAGCCTATGCAAATTCAAGATTATATAAATGCAGGAAAGATTGCAGCTCAAGTTAGAGAAAGCGCCAGAAAAAAATATCATGTTGGCTCTACGTTATACGAGATTTGCGAATCTATTGAAAAAGAAATAATTCAAAAAGGCGGCAAACCAGCCTTTCCTGTAAATACTAGTCTGAATGAAGTTGCAGCGCACTATACAGCAGAACCAAACGACCAAAGAATAATTCAGGAGACAGACTTGGTAAAAATTGATCTTGGCGTGCAGATAAATGGCTACATTGCAGACACTGCAGTGACAGTCTGCTATGACCCAAAGTTTGATTTTCTCATACAGGCTGCAGAAGCAGCTCTAAAGGATGCAATATCCATGATAAGGGCAGGCGTAAAGTCAAGTGATGTGGGAAAGACTATAGAAAGTACGGTAAAGCAGATGGGCTGCATACCAATATCAAACCTTAGTGGACACTCACTAGAACAGTATACCATTCACGCTGGAAAATCAATACCAAACATATGGTCTGTAGGATCTTTTTCATTTTTATCCACTGAAGCATATGCATGCGAACCCTTTGTCACCACCCCAGATGGACTTGGATTTGTGCGTGAGGGCAAGACAAGAAACATCTTCTCCCTTGTTTCACGAAAAAGAACAAAAGATGCAGAGGCTGACAAGCTCATTGATTACATTTGGAAAAAGTTTAACATGCTGCCTTTTGCTTTAAGGTGGCTTGTTCCTGATTGGAGTGAAAAATCAGCTAGAAACCTTTTGGAAAAGCTTGTCAAAATCAAGTCAATACGGTCTTATCCAATTTTGGTTGAGGCAAACGGACAAAGAGTCGCTCAAGCAGAGCACACGTTCATACCAAAAGAAGATGGAATAATGGTAACTACCCTTTAGGATACTTCGCCAAAAATTTTAGCAATTACAAGCTGGCCCTTACAGGAAGAACAGCTATCTGTATTTTTGAATATATAGTCCCCGTCCTTGAACTTTCTTTTTGATATTGCCTTGCACGAGGAGCACTGTTCCACCGAATATGGTGTTATGATCTCTTTTTTCTTTGAAAACATCATTGTGATACCCCCAGAGTGTTTCCCACTCCTATGACAAGTACGGACTGGCCAACCTTTGTATTTTCTTTTATGAGGTCATGGACTTGGGCTGTCACTTTTTCTTCAGAGTCTGCAATCTCTTTTTTCATTATTGTGATGGCATCTTTTATTGACTGTTTTATTACAATGGCGTAGATTGGAATCTTGTGTTTTGTTGCAACCTCTTCTATCTGGAATCTGTCTGTACCTATTCCGCCAATTGCAGCACCAAACCCTTGTGCTATCGAGCCAGATTCCTCGCCTTCTAGCTTTAGTGCAGCATCTACCATGACTATAATGTCTGGTTTGCTTTCTGAGAAAATCCTTTCAAGTGCATCACCTGGTCTTCCTACAGTTGCTGCTGGCCCTTCTGCTTTCATGAGATAGAGTCTTCTTCCGTCATATTCTGATTCGCTCCATACAGTCTCAAAGGCAGCAGTCTTTTTTGCAGTACCAAGCATCATCTTGCCTACTACCATAGGACCGATTCCATCACCGATTGGCTGGCCATGCTTGAAGGCGTCAACAGCTGTCTTTAGCGCCTCTGCTTCTTCCATGATAAATGGCATCATCATCTGCAAGGGTAAAATAAGCGGAAAGTTGTTTTGCTTTTTCGCAGTGAGAAAGAGATGCCGTACAATTTTGTAAAGAAGATGCAAAGTTGTAGCTGCCTCTAGTATATTTTCAATCTTACTTGCCTCCATGCTGTTAAGCTCAGGAGAAAGTGTCTTTACTTGTAGTCTAACATAGTCTTCGCGCGAGCGTACTATGTGTCTTACCTTTGGTACAATGCCATTTGGATCCATGTCTACAGGCATTATTGTAAAATGCTCAAAGAATCTGTCAATCTTTGGTGTTGGATCAGTTGCTGGCTTTAGTGTTGTCTTGAGGTATTCAATTAGTTCCTTTCTTGCCTCTTCTTTGAATGTCTTTAGCTTTTCCATAGAACGAGAAATTTCAGAAGATGTGATTTGCAGCTGAATCCTCTGACCATAAAACATGAAAATTATTATCGGTACAATCCATACAAGCCACATTAGAGGGTTAGAATCATCCCCACTACCTAAGAGCTCATCAATATTAATTCCCAGAAATTCCAATAATTAAAAAAACTGATTTTGCTAAATTAAATCTTTGTAGATGTATAGTTACTACATACACCAGAAATTGGCAAAAATCTAAACTTTAAAGCAACAAAATCAATGGGTTGGTATGAAAGGTGACAGAATTGGATTAGAAATTCAGAAAATGATAAGAGGTGATGTATTTTGGGACAGGCAAAGCAGGGACATTTATTCTGTTGATGCCAGTTCTTATCTTGTCAGGCCCTTATTTGTTGCCTTTCCTAAAGATGAGCAAGACGTTATTACCATTTTAAAGTACGCTGCAAGAAAAAGAATATCTGTAACTCCAAGAGGGGCTGGAACAGGTCTTGTAGGGAGTGCACTTGGGAGTGGAATAATTCTTGACATGCGATATTTTGATAAAATTAGAGTTGGGCCCAATTATGTAGAGGCTGGTAGTGGAGTCTTCAAAGGAAAGCTTGACAAGACACTAGAAAAAAACGGTGTGTTTTTTGGCCCAAATCCTTCAATTGGGCCCTACTGCACCGTTGGCGGAATGGTTGCTACAAATGCAAGTGGCAGTCATTCTCTAAAATATGGTGGCACTATCGATAACCTACTTGGAGTAAGAATCATTACTTCAGATGGAAAAATTACTCAGCTGCCATCAGGTTCACAATTTGCCAAAAGTATATTCAAAATAATCAGGTCTGATGTAAAAGAAAAATTTCCACATGTTTCAAAAAATTCCTGTGGCTATAGATTGGATGCAGTTAAGGACAAGTCAGATTTACAAAAAATCATTGCAGGCTCGGAAGGTACACTAGGCATAATAATTTCTGCAAAGCTGAAAACTTTTCCAAAACCAAAAAAAATTGTGCTTATCGTACTAGCCTACAAAACTATAAGACAAGCTGTAACAGATTGCACAAAAATAGTCAATCTCAAACCATCAGCTCTTGAGATTGTAGATCACAACATAACAAAACACATCAAAACTAAATTCCCAAAGAGCACAAACTGCTTATTATTTGTTGAATTTGATAGCAATATTATAAAAAGCAAAAAGAGCTTGCAGAAAATTATCACCAATGCAAAGATCATAAAGACATTAGCAAGAAAAGATGAGGTGAAAAAATGGTGGGATTTTAGAAATTCCGCCCTCTCATACAGTCTTCGAAGTATAACTGCAAAGGAGAGTATGCCAACAGTAATCGAAGATGCGACAGTTCCAGTTGGAAAGCTATCTTCTTTAGTTGATATAATTGAAAAAGTTGCTAAAAAATACAAAATAAGATTTGTTCTTTATGGTCATGCTGGAAATGGCAATTTGCACATAAGACCCATACTAAAACGCAAAAACAAAGAACTGATAAAAAAAATTGCTGGCGAGTTTTTTTCACAGGTAATAAGGATTGGCGGTTGCATAACTGGTGAACATGGTGATGGCCTAGCAAGGTCAGAGTTTGTAAAGATGCAATATGAAAAAAGTGTCTATTCTGCATTTGATAAAATTAAAAACCGCTTTGATCCTCAAAACATCCTAAATCCTGGAAAGATAATCAGTAAGAAAAGCACGATAATTGAGAATCTCAAAATCTGTTAAGCTACTTTATTTTTGTTCCAAGTGGCACTTCTTCTTTTACTGTCAACCAAAATGGTTTGTCATTTACATCCGCAGCCAAAAGCATTGCGTTTGATTCAAATCCAGCAATTTTTCGTGTCTCTAAATTTGCTATCACAACCACGGTCCTTCCTATCAATTCCTCTGGTTGATAGTATTCTGCTCCACCAATTATGACATCACGTCTTTCCTGTCCTAGATCAATAACCCCTTTCATTATTCTAGATTTTCCAGGAATTTTTTCTGTAGATACGATTTTAGCTACTCTAAGATCGAGCTTGGCAAAATCATCATATGTAATTGTCATAAAGCAAATCTTTTTGTCGCATTAAAAATGATTTCGAAAATCAAGACTAATATGTAGATTGTAAAGAACTGCTCGATATGGCCCTAATTGAGGCGTCAGTTCAAATAAATGCACCAACTGAAAAGGTATGGAACATAATATCGGATCTTGATGGAGAGCCAAGATTTTGGAAGGGTACAAAGGAAGTTAGAAACATATCAAAAGAAGGCAACGTTGTGACACGTGAAATAATTATTGCTTTTAAAGATTCTAAATGCATGCAAACAGTAACACTTTATCCAAAAGAAAAGATCCAAGCTACATTTACCAAGGGAATAATAAATGGCACAAAAACTGTTACCCTCATCCCAAAGGAGAATGTCACTCAACTAGAAGCG
>CAYZOW010000004.1:29536-62234 GCA_964480245.1 uncultured Nitrosopumilaceae archaeon
TGGCACAAAAACTGTTACCCTCATCCCAAAGGAGAATGTCACTCAACTAGAAGCGACATGGGACATTAAACTCTCAGGAATGATGGGTATGTTTACAGGAATGGTTAAAAAACACATCCAAAGTGGAACCGAACAGGCGCTTCAAAGCATAAAACAAGAAGCAGAGAGATAATTCATGGAACTTGTCTTAGACATTTTCAACTATGTACTATCGGCAATTCTTGTGGCAGTTTCTATTAGTTGGATTCTTTTGATAAGATCAATGTGGGTTTCGTTTAGAGATGCCCCTTTTTTGGACAAGTTTGAAGTAAAACCGCATTCAAAGCCAAAGGTATCAGTCATTTTGCCAGCAAGAAATGAGGAAGGTTTTATTGAAAAATGTCTTAATTCACTTGTAGATCAAGATTATGAAAATTACGAAATAATTGCAGTTGACGACAGCTCTCAAGATAATACTGGGCAAATAATCAAAAAAACTGCAGAAAAAAATCCCAAAGTGATTCATGTTCTTGCAGACCCCAAACCAGAAAAATGGATAGGCAAAAACTGGGCTTGCTTTGAGGGATTTAAAAGAGCTACAGGTGAGCTTTTGCTTTTCACAGATGCCGATACAAAGCATTCTAAAGGAATGATCTCACTTTCTGTTTCACATCTATCAAGCGAAGGACTTGATGCACTAACTGTAATTCCAAAAATGCTTTGCCTTGACAGATGGACGAAAATAACCTTGCCCATGCTTTCCACATTTTTACACACTAGATTTTCTGCGCTAAGGGTAAATGATCCATCAAAAAAAACCGGCTATTTTTTTGGTAGCTTTTTCATAATGAAAAGAAAGACATACGAATCTGTTGGAACCCATGAAGGAGTAAAAAGTGAGCTTGTAGAAGATGGTGCTCTTGGTAAAAAAGTAAAGGAAGCCGGTTTTAAGATGAAGATGGTACGTGGCGAGCATCTTCTTGAAGCAGTGTGGGCACGAGACTGGCCTACTTTATGGAATGGGCTTAAGAGACTTGTGATACCACTTTATTTGCAAAGTAAAAAGATTGCAGTTGGAATATTTTTTGCTGTCTTGTTTTTGCTTTTTATGCCATTTCCAATGCTAGCATACTCGACACTATTTGCCACTACAAGTATGTCGTTTTCTACGCTTTTTGTAATTTCCCTTATCTCAGTCATCTTAGTTTATATCGCAGCAATTTTAGAAGCAAAAAAAGGATTGTGGCTTGGCATTGTTCATGCATTGCTAGGACCAATTGGCAGCTTTATCATAGTATCAGGTTTTGCGGCGGGAATGTTACAAGCCAAAAGCAAATCTGCGGTGATGTGGAGAGGAAGAACATACTCTATGACAAAGCAAATTCAGAACTCGATAAACGTGTAATAAGAATTAACCCTGTTCTTTTTATTTAATACACATAGAATTTTGTTCGTAAATTCTGAAATCAAAAACGATCATGCCCATAAAAAGTTTAGGCCGTTCCAAAAGTGTCTGTCACAATTTTTTAGAACTTAATATGATCATGTGTAGTAAATCTTCAAAGAAAATGATTTACAAATAATTCAAAATTCAACCGTTTTCAAAAATAGCAAGCAATTTTTATAGACAATAAAAGGTGATCGGTGAGCCAAATCGTGACGTTAGTATCATAGCTACGCAATTTTTTTATATTAGGCATTTTTTTTATGCGAAAATACTTGTTTGTATGTTTCATCTCAACACATCCACTTGCCTAATAACGGTGGTTTCCAAAAATGAAAATAACAATGAATACAAAAACAATCCTTGCAACTTCATTGGCTGCAGTCTTTGCAGTGTCAATGATCCTTGCTGGTGCTCTAGTTCCAGCACAAGCAGGACAAGCTGAAACCGGTAATGGTGCTCCAAGTGGTGCTCACTTTAACCTGAACCTAGTTGGTCATCCAAGAAACGATCAGTTCACAAACGATGAGACCAACAATGGCCACGTGATACATGTGAAGCTTCAGGGAAGAAGTGATATCTACCTAAAAGAGGGAACCCCATTTGCAGTGCTTGATAGCGATGCAACTGATGGAAGAGGAGAATTCCAACTACCTGCTCCAGATAACCAAATCGACGCAGACGGTAACTTTGTCGGAGAAGGTAAGTACCAAGTCTTCCTACGAGTCGTGGGCATCCCCAAAAAGACAGCTGAGCTAGTAACCTGTGGAGAAAATACAGTACTCAACCCAGACGGCACGACAACGACGGAAAGAATCTGTTCACTAGAAATCCTTACTCTAGAGAGTAAAACTGGTAAGAAAGTGTTCGATAACGTAACACAAGAACTAACCACTATCCTCTATGATGATAGACGAGTGAACATCTTTTCTGATGCGTTCGAAGATTACCTCTGGCAATACGACAACCACGGAATAAAGGTAGTACAACTAAGGTTCTATCTCTTAGATTAGAATCTTACACACCCCATTTTTCTTTTTTAACTCCAATATTGTAATTTAAGATTTTCAACACTGAATATTGCTGATTTCGCAAACAGTAAGAATTATAGATAAACTATCTACACCACTGCTTCGTGGATAAAACAAGTGCAATTTTAGGAGGCATGCTTGGAGGCATTGCAGTATTACTAGTACTTACGTTTGTTCTGGCCCCACAAAGAGCTGAGATCCCACCACAGGATCTGATTGTTTCAAATGGGCATGATTTGGAGACTGTGGGAGAGTCCACGTCCATGCCAAAGCTTGGCGAGATCTCACTTGCTGATCTTTTTGAAAAATCTGACGATGGTGTAGTTAAAGTCTTTATACGTAGATCAGTAGAACTGCCCAGTAGCCGTTCTCTTGGGTCAGGTTTTATCTATGATGTAAGTGGACATATAATCACAAATAGTCATGTAGTTGAAGATGCACAAAAAATCACGGTAACATTTCTTGATGGAACGTCATATAATGCCAAGGTTATTGGAACAGATCCTTATACTGATCTTGCAGTCATTAAAGTAGATGCTGACCAATCGCTTTTGCATCCATTACCCGTAGGAGATTCTTCTATTCTGCGTGTGGGGGATCAAGTTGCAGCAATTGGAAATCCTTTTGGACTTTCTGGATCTATGACTTCAGGCATAGTAAGTCAGCTTGGAAGACTTTTATCAACTCCTGCTACCTCAGCATTTTCAATACCAGGCGTTATTCAAACAGATGCAGCAATAAATCCTGGAAACTCAGGAGGACCTTTGCTTAACATGAAAGGCCAAGTAATAGGAATCAATACAGCAATTCAATCTGGAACTGGCGAATTTGCTGGAATTGGCTTTGCAGTTCCATCTAATACCATATCGAAAATTGTTCCAATTTTGATAAAAGAGGGAAAATACAAACACCCGTGGCTTGGAATATCTGGTGGAGACATTGATCCTGATCTTGCCAACATTCTTGGGTTGCAGGATACCAAGGGATTCTTAGTAGTAAATGTTGTAAAAGATAGTCCTGCAGAAAAGGCTGGAATCCATGGTTCCTCAGAGACAAAAGAGGTGGACGGTATAAAATACCAGATTGGTGGCGACATAATTTTGTCAATAGATCATAAAGATGTAAGAAAGATTGACGATATTTTGATTTACTTACAACATGAAAAAAAAGTTGGTGACACTATTACTCTTGAGATACTTAGGGAAAACCGTGTAACAAACTTTGAATTAATTCTTGAGGAAAGGCCAAACAACACCCAGCCTTAATACAAGCATAAATACTTCCACCTAAGGTATCTGAGGTATTGAGTAAACTGATCTCAAATTGTGAGGCTTTAAACAAAACTCTGGATGGAAGAACGTTATCAAAAGATGATGCATGCCAAATTTACCAAGAATCACAAAAAAATCCGTCAGAGCTTTTTCAAACAGCTAGGATTTTAAGAAACAGACACAAAGGAAAAACTGTTACTTATTCCAGAAAGGTCTTTTTCAATCTAGTAAATCTTTGTAGAGATACTTGTTCTTACTGTACTTACAAGTCAGAGCCAGGCCAGTCAAAGCTTTCCTTGATGTCAAAACAAGATGTCTACAAGCTTGCAAAACTTGGGAAAATGCACAGGTGCACAGAGGCTTTATTTGTTACCGGTGAAAGACCAGAACAGAAATATCAAGAAGCAAGGATGTGGCTTAAAGAGAATGGATTTGAAAGCACCGCAGAGTATCTAGTGCACTCTTCAGAGATTGCGCTTAAAGTAGGACTGTTTCCCCATACAAACGCAGGCAATCTGACCAAGTCTGAGATGAACGAGCTAAAAAAGACTAACGTTAGCCTAGGTCTTATGCTTGAGAACTCTAGCGAACGCCTCACAGAAGAGGGGATGCCACATCAGTTTGCCCCAAGCAAAAATCCAAAAGCAAGACTTCAAGTACTAGAAAATGCAGGCGAGCTTAGAATTCCTATGACAACAGGAATTCTTGTTGGGATTGGTGAGACTGTCATTGAGATAATTGATTCTATATATGCCATAAAACAAATCCATGAAAAGTTTGGACACATACAAGAAATTATTTTACAAAACTTTCAGCCAAAACCAGACACATCTATGAAAAATTTTCCATCCGCAGAAGAAATCTATTTCAAAAAAATAGTTGCGCTTGCTAGAGCAATAATGCCTGATATGAATATTCAGATTCCACCAAACCTTTCTCCAAACTCATATGAAGACTTTCTTTCAGTAGGAATCAATGACTGGGGGGGAATCTCTCCACTTACTCCAGACTATGTCAATCCAGAATTTGCATGGCCTTCAATAAATATTGTAAGAAAAAAATCAGCCGAGGCTGGATTTGAGTTTAGAGCAAGACTGCCTGTATATCCAGAATTCATTTCTCTTGTGGAACCAGAACTGAGAGAAAAGATTTCAGAAATTTCAGACTCTAGAGGTCTTGTAAAAATGGAGTATCTAACATGACACTACAAACATCATCGTTTGATTTTCTTTTAAGACAAGCTGATCCACTAGTAGCTGAAACTTTAGAAAGAGCACTTTCTGAAAAAGAAATCACTGTAGAGGAGGCTTCAAGGTTGTTTTATGCCAAGAAAATAGATTTTCATCTTATTGGAATGGTTGCAAACGAATTAAGAAAAAGAAGGGTGGGAGACATGGTGACATTTGTCATAAACAGGAACATCAATTTTACAAACGTCTGTATCAAACAATGTGGCTTTTGCGCATTTAGCAGAGATTTTCGTGAAGAAGAAGGCTATTTTTTGCCAATAGAAGAGATAGTCAGACGTACAAAAGAGGCAAGGGCACTTGGTGCAACCGAAGTCTGTGTCCAAGCAGGCCTTCCTCCAGACATGGATGCAAGCACCTACGAAAACATCTGTAGGGCCATAAAAAAAGAGACCCCAGATATTCACATTCATGGCTTTTCTCCAGAAGAGGTACTCTATGGTGCAACTAGATCCAACCTACCAGTAAAAGAATATCTTGTCAGATTAAAAGAAGCTGGGGTTAATTCTCTGCCAGGAACTGCCGCAGAAATTTTAGACCAAAAGCTTCGAGATAAGATCTCTCCTGGAAGGATAAGTGTCAAAAACTGGGTTGAAGTAATCAAGACGGCTCACAAACTTGGAATTCCCTCAACTTCTACCATAATGTTTGGACATTTGGAAACACCAGAAGACAGGGCAAGGCACCTTGCTCTAATACGCGAAATACAAAAGGAGACTGGTGGATTTACAGAGTTTGTTCCACTAAGTTTCATACATAATGAAGCTCCAATGTACAAACACAAGCTTCATGATGGAATAAGAAGCGGAGCTGACGGAAACGATGTTCTTTTGATGCATGCAGTAGCAAGAATAATGCTAAACAATTTTATAAACAACATTCAGACCTCATGGGTAAAAGAAGGTGGAAACATGTCACAGCTTTTGCTTTTGTGGGGTGCAAACGATTTTGGCGGCACTTTAATTAACGAAAGTATATCAACAGCGGCAGGCGCACAATATGGTCAACTTCTAAAACCAAAGGACATACGACGTTTTGTAAGACAGCTTGGCAGGATCCCTGCTCAAAGGACCACTACATATAAGATAATACAAACATACGAATCAGAAGAAACCGAAGATGTTTTGGACAAAATTCAGGACACTTCACGGTTTGGTTCGTACCATGAATTAATCAAATTGGACAAATATAGGTACAAAAACAACAGGCGAGATTAGTTGTCAGTATGTGAGACTGCTCTTTCTAAGGCTAAAGTGTCACACATAGACGAGTGTGAGGCATTTTTTGTAGAAAGAAAGGTAATCACAGTAAGAATAACAGACTCTGAGATTGCCGAGATAAAACAAAACCAAGACAGATCTCTTGCTGTAAGAATAATACATCAAAAACGAATTGGTTCTGCCACAACCAATAACCTTGATGAAATCAACAAAGTTGTAGATGATGCATTAAAATCAACTTCTCTTGTAAAACCAAAAAATTATTGGGAGTCTTTGCCATCTAGTGCTAAATTTATGCCCCTTGAGAAACTTTATGATCAAAAGCTGGCGGACATTTCAGGGGTACAAGCTTCTGACATTGCACAATCTATGATCAACTCAGCAATGCATGAAAAAGTTACAACAATTTCAGGATCTCTAAACATTGTTTTTGAAAAAATTCAGATTGCAAACAGCAATGGGTTGAACTGCTCAGACAAGGCTACCTACATAGCAGGTAACATAAATGCTGATTCAAACGTTGGCAGCTCTCCAGTAAGTGGTGTGGGTGCCGTTTCAGCAAGAACAATGAGTGGATTCTCTGCAGAGATTGTGGGAAAAGAGGCAACAGACATGTGCATAAATTCTATAAATCCAGAAAAATGTGAGCCTGATACTTACAGCATAATATTTGAGCCCTATGCGATAGGAGAAATGCTTGCCTTTGTATTTTCTTCAAATTTTAATCTAAAAGTTTATTCAGAAAAACGAAGCTGTTTTGCAGAAAAACTTGGTGAAAAGATAGCTTCGGAAAATTTTAGTCTAATTGACGACCCACACCATCCTGAAGGAATAGGCAGCAAACCGTTTGATGACGAAGGGATATCTACTATGCCAAGGCTGCTGATAGACTCTGGTATGTTTGCAAATACCTACTCTGATTCTTTTTATGCGTTCAAAGAAGGAAAGCAATCTTCAGGCAATGCGTCTAGGCCTGGTTCTCCGGTAGGCAGATCTGCACAACCAATCCCTTTTCCATCACCACATAACCTAAGGATAAAGGGAAACGGCTTGACTAAAGATGAAATGATCAAGGATACGAAAAAGGGATTACTTGTAGGAAGACTATGGTACACATACGCTGTCAATCCTGAACGCGGCGACTTTTCTTGCACCGCAAGAAGTGGGGTAAGAATAATAGAAAATGGTGCAGTTAAAAGACCAGGAAAGTCTGTTAGAATAGTTCACAATCTTCCTGTCCTATTGCAAAACATATCAGCTGTTGGAAATGATGTAAGAAATGTATTACAGTGGGACTCACTTCCTTCAATAACTCCTTCCATCAAAGTTGAAGGGATCAAAGCAATTTCGATTTAAAGATTAGGCAAGACAAACTGAAGGCCTATACCAATTCCGTATAAAATTAAAAGCATTATTCCGTTTTTCAAATTTAGTTTATTTCTAAACATTGGAATTAGTGCAATCAATGTAATTGTAGTAACTAGGATCATTTGATATTCTAAAAGAGGTGTGTTTGGAATTTTTTCTCCAAATCCCCTATATGCCATCGCGCCAAAAACTGCAACAGAAAGAAGTAATGTGTTGTTTAGAATTTTGGATCCTAAAACATTTGCTACGGCAATGGCAGCACCAGTAGCACCTTTGCGAGCCAAAAGAATCATGGATATTTTTTCTGGCATCTCACCTGCAATTGGAGCTATTATAATTGCGAGTACAACAACTGAAACACCACTTTCTATTGACATCTCCTTAAGAGACTCAACAAAAGGTGCTGCTCCTATGAAAATCCCTACAGTTCCAGCTATGAAAATTATCATGGCTTTTGCAAAGTGTTTTTTTGACTGTCTTACCTTTTCTTCATGTACTTCGGATTCAAGTGCTGCAGCCTTCTCATGCTTTAGCTCACGGAAGGCAAAGTATAGGTATGCCACAAATAATCCTGTGAAGATAATTCCATCAAGAAAGTCATAACCATCAATGAACAAGACAGCGCCGAGAATTGCAGTTATCATCAAGAGAATTTTGTCTAGTTTGAATTGATGGACATCAATGAATTTCTGTGGGGCTTTTGAGAGTCTCGTTGTGGCTATAATCAACATTATGGCAAGACCCAAAGTCATCATCAAAAGATTGCTACCAAGTGCAGCACCAAGTGCTGCGTCATATGATCCCTCTGCTGCAGCATATGCCACTATTGCAATCTCTGGGAGTGTTGTTGCAACACTAAGAAGTGTTCTACCTACGAATCTTGCACCCCATCTTTCCGCAAGATGTTCTGCGCCGTATGACAAAAGCCAACTTGCAAAAACCAGTTCTGCAAGCCAACCTAACATCAAAAATACACTCTCTGCCAATTTCCTTTCCTACCTTGGCAGGTTGTTATAAGCCATTATTTGTGGCTATCATTGATCCTTTACAATTATCATAGTCAATGTGGACTTGACGCCATCTAACTTTCGTATCTTTGTAGTTATAGTTTCACGTAACGTTTCCATCGAATCTGCTTCTATTTCCATCAATACATCATACACTCCATATACTCCGTATACTTCTTTGACATGTGGAATCTGTCGCAGTTCATTTACAAGTTTGTTTTCTTTGCCAAGTTCTGCGTTCATCAGCACAAATGCACTGTGCATACGAAGCATTTCTCTGACTTGCATAAAAACAAATTGTATTTGTTGAAAAAAAGCGCCCATCTAGCTCAAAAAAACTTTAAGTTAAGATTAATAAGGTAAGATACCGTACTGTTACGGTAATATGAGAGCAAGAATGACGTATATCCCAATAGAGGTCGCAGACCAATTTTCTGACTTTATTATAACTAGAGATGAACAGGTTCTTGATGCCGTAAAGGCAAGAACACGTGATTTTAGTACAATTTCCCTTCTAAAGCTGTTATATCAGTTAAAGTGCAACTCTATGACTTTCTCTGATCTATACATAAAATCAAACATAAGAATGAAAAGGTCATTTCTTAATTACTTGCACCTTTGTGTAAACTACAGTTTTGTGACAAAGATAGCGGTAGGATCAAACATGATATACTCTATAACAGACAAAGGTAGAACCATGTTAGAGCTGTTTATGCAGAAAAGTAATTAGCCAGAGACAGTCCACGAAAAAGAGTGTATCGCGGTGGTTTTCCAGAAGCTCAGGTGTACGAGCTCAAAAAAGTTAAGCTTGATAATCCCATAATCTTTGCTGGTTTTGTTGGAGCTGGTCTTGCTGGATCTATAGCTGTTGGATACATAATTGAAAAGTTAAAGATGAAAGAGATTGGCTATATGAGATCAAAATATCTCCCACCATCCACGGTTTTTATCCAAGGGCGGTTACGTCACCCATTTCGGTTCTATGCAAACAAGAGCAGAACAATTTGTGCAATAATTTGTGAAATAACCTTGCGAATGGATGGTCTTTATACAATTGCATCATCGATTCTTGATTGGGCAGAAAAAAATGGTTCAAAAGAAATAGTTGTGCTAGACGGTGTTGCAAGCAAAGAAAATCATGACAACAAGGCTTTCTGTGCAGCAGAAGAAGACCTCTGCAGAGTCATGGCTGACAAGGGAATAAACATGATTCCGCAGGGCTTTGTTACTGGAATTCCTGGTGCAATATTAAACGAGTGTCTGATACGAAAGATACGTGGAGTAACTCTACTTGTTAGAGCAAACCCGCAAAAGCCTGATCCTCTTGCAGCCTCAACTCTTGTAGAGGCAGTCAACCGAGCTTATGGCACAAGTATAGATGTCTCTGAGCTCAAAAAGCAAAAAGAGCAGATAGGTCTTGACTTTAAAGAACTTTCTGACAAATATGCTGAGGCAAGAAAATCCGATAGCGGCCTATACATGTAGTATATTTTATATATCATATATTATCTTTAATCTTTAGTACATACAAATTCTTTTATTTCAAAACAGTCGGATCAAGCATAGTTGGGAATAACTTACAAGGATGCAGGAATTGACATTAAAAAAATAAAACAGAGTCAGGCAACAATTGGTAGACTTATCACATCAACACACAAGCTACAAAAAAAAGTGCAGATAGCATCAGGTTTTGGCCATTACGCAGGAATTGTGGAAATTTCCACTGGAAAACTTTTGGCAACACATACGGATGGAGTTGGTACAAAAGTCATCATTTCCCAAATGATGAAAAAATATGACACAATAGGCATAGACTGCGTCGCCATGAATGTAAATGACATAATCTGTACTGGTGCCACACCCATTTCGTTTGTGGATTATATAGCTGCAAACAGAAATGATCAGGAGATTTTTAAAAAAATTGTCCAAGGATTGGTAAGAGGTGCAAAAAAAGCACAGGTACCAATTGTTGGAGGTGAAACTGCGATAATGCCGGACGTAATATCTGGAAAAGAATTTGCATTTGATCTTGTCGGGATGGTTGTTGGCATACTTTCTAAAAACCAGATGATTCTTGGAGATATGATTAACCCAGGAGATATGATAATTGGAATAAATAGTAGTGGACTACACTCCAATGGATACTCTCTTGCTAGGAAGGTTTTACTTTCAAAATACTCGATTAAAGACAAGATTAAAGGACTTGGTATACTTGGTGATGCACTTTTAGAACCAACCCAGATTTATGTAAGACCTGTTCTTGAGGCACTCGATGAATGTGATATACATGGACTTGCTCACATAACTGGTGGTTCATTTACAAAGCTTTTACGTCTCAAAAAAATTGGCTATATGCTTGATAACATGCCAGAGCCATCAGAGATTTTCCAGCTGATTGAAAACGAAGATGTTGAAAAAGCGGAAATGTACAAGACGTTTAACATGGGCATTGGTTTTTGTCTTATAGCATCAGAAGATGAAGAAGAGCAAATTGAAGAGATATTCAAAAGACATGGCTTAAAAAGTAGACATATTGGCAGCATCATAGAAAAGAAAGGAGTTTTTATAAACTCGCTAAGAATTGCGTGACTAGATCAAGTAAATGCAACAATCAAGACAGTTAAGCTTTCTTTCTTTTCTTTCTGTGTATAATTTCTGTCATCAAGCCACCTGCTATGAGTGCTGCAATAATTCCAATAATAATCACCCCAAAAATTGAAATCTTGTAATCATTTTCTGGCAGCACTATTTGGTTGACTACATGTTCACTTGAGACTAAATCTAAGATTTGTGAAGATTCAAAAGATTCCAATGGGACATACATGAAGGCAATAAGAAAAAGAGTCATCATCGTTAAAACAGCGTAATCATATCGCAAGATCGTCTTAATCATCTTATATTGAATTGAATTTTGTGCTTATTAAATAAGTCAGGTGAAGCCTTGTGAAGCAATAATATAATTAGGATTTAATACCTATTTTTGTTCTAAAAAAGAGTGCAAAAATCAAAAACGGTGTTTGAGGATGTCTGCTTGGAAATTTCACAGAATCTCCTTGCCATGTCAAACCCAACACGAAGTGATGTAAAAAGAGAGATCAAAAGGGCTTGCGTAAAATATTCACTTGAAAGAATACCAAGAAACTACGAAGTACTTGCGGAAGTTCAAGGTGCTGACTTTGTCAAACTACAAAAGCCACTGTTACGAAAACCAGTCAAGACAGCTTCTGGTGTTGCAGTAATAGCTCTGATGCCAAAGCCATATGCATGCCCACATGGAAGGTGCACCTACTGTCCTGGTGGAATTAAATACAACACACCAAATAGCTATACGGGCAAAGAGCCCTCTACTCAAAATGCAATAGGAAATAATTACGATCCAAAAAAACAGATACTTGACAAGCTTAATCACCTGAAAGCATATGGCCATGATGGGACAAAGCTTGAGCTTGTCATAGTTGGTGGAACTTTTCTTTTTATGCCACCTGACTATCAATTAAATTTCATAAAATCTTGTTATGATGCAATAAATGGGTTTGACTCACCCGACTTGGAATCTGCCAAGAAAAATAATGAGCTTGCAAAAATAAGAAACGTTGGCTTTACGATAGAGACCAAACCAGACTATTGTAAAAAAGAGCACGTCAATTTGATGCTAGATTATGGTGTGACAAGAGTAGAAATAGGAATGCAGAGCCTGCATGAAAGAGTTTATGAAATTGTAAACAGAGGTCATGATCTAAATGATGTGATAGAATCCTTCCAAATAGCAAAAGATTCTGGATATAAGATTGTGTCACACATGATGCCTGGTCTGCCTACAATGACTCCAAAAGAAGATATTGATGATTTTAAAAAACTGTTTTCTGACCAGGTATTCAAGCCAGATATGCTAAAGATCTATCCTACACTTGTTTTAGAAAATACTCCACTTTACCAATCCTATAAAGATGGCACTTACATGCCGTATTCAGACCAAGACATGATACATGTACTTACAGAAATAAAAAAAATAATTCCAAGGTGGGTTAGAATAATGAGATTACAAAGAGAAATATCATCTGATCAGATAATTGCTGGACCAAAGCTTGGTAACTTGCGTCAGATAGTTCAACAAAATCTCAAAAAACAAAACCTTTCATGCAAATGCATAAGATGTAGAGAAGCTGGACTTTCTGAAAGTGCAATTACTGTAGATGGTATAAAATTAAATAGAGAAGAGTATGAATCATCTGGTGGACAAGAAGTATTTTTGTCATATGATGATTCTCATGATAGGATTTTTGGATTCTTAAGACTAAGGAAGCCAAGTCAGCTTGCACACAGACCAGAAATCACTCAAAACACGTGCATCATAAGGGAGCTACATGTATATGGCAAATCACTGAAGCTTGGAGAAAGAGATAACGACAGTGTCCAACATTTGGGTCTTGGCAAAAATCTTATGAGTGAAGCTGAAAGAATCTCAAAAGAAGAGTTTGATGCAAAAAGATTGCTTGTAATAAGTGCAGTAGGGACAAGAGAATATTATAGAAAAATTGGTTACTCGTTTTTAGGTCCGTACATGTCAAAGGAACTGGCATAATGGAAGAGCAAAAAATTATTGGTAGAGGAACTTGGATAGACAAGCTTGCGTACGAGCTTGTGGAAAGAGAGAAAAGTCTTGGGCGTAGCACAGGCATGATTAAGGTTGAAAGCGGCCTTGGTGCCTCTGGAATTCCTCACATAGGAAGCCTTGGGGATGCAGCCAGGGCGTATGGCGTAAAACTAGCCTTAGAAAACCTTGGCTACAAATCTGATCTTATTGCATATTCAGACGACCTAGATGGTCTAAGAAAGATCCCCGATGGCTTTCCAGATTGGTTAAAGGATCACTTGGCAAAGCCTGTATCACTTATCCCTGACCCATTTGACTGCCACGATTCTTATGGTTCACACATGAGTAGTCTCTTACTTGATGGACTGGATAAGCTTGGTATAAAATACAAATTTCAAAGAGGAGTTGACACCTACAAAAATGGTCTTCTAAAGGATCAGATTCACACCATATTGCTTAACAGCAAAAAAATTGGTGCAAAAATTGCAGAACTTGTAGGACAGGAAAAATATCAAGAATCACTTCCGTATTTTCCAATATGCTCAAGCTGTGGAAGACTCTACACCGCAGAGGCCTATGAGTATCTACCTGATGAGAGAAAAATAAAGTACAGATGTCATCAAACAACGATCGGTTCTAAAACTCTGGAGGGTTGTGGTCATGATGGGGTTACTGACATTACAAAAGACCTTGGCAAGCTTGCATGGAAAGTAGAGTTTGCTGCAAGATGGCAAGCCTTTGATGTCAGGTTTGAGGCTTACGGAAAGGACATAATGGATTCTGTCAAGGTAAATGACTGGGTTGCGGATGAAATCCTAAAGTTTCCACATCCACATCATGTAAAATATGAAATGTTTTTGGACAAGGGTGGTAAAAAAATTTCCAAATCTCTTGGTAATGTAGTAACATCACAGGCATGGCTAAAGTATGGGACAACAAAATCAATTTTACTTTTGTTGTACAAAAGAATTACTGGAGCCCGCGAGGTAGGTTTTGAAGACATTCCATCTCTGATGGATGAATATAATGAGCTTGAGAGTGTGTACTTTGGAAAGACAAAGCTTGATAATGAGACAAAGACTGTCCGCGCAAAAGGCCTGTACGAATATGTAAATCTGTTAAATTTGCCAAAAAATCCCAGCTCTTATGTGAATTATAGACTGTTAGTTCAGCTCTGCAAAATATTCAGAGAGCAAAGAAATCATCGCGTTATCAAAAAACTAATTGAATATGGCACAATAAAAGAATCTACGCCAGAGCTTGAAGAGCTTGTCAACTTAGCTGGAAACTTTGCTGATGACTTTGATCGACCAGCAAAAATAGATATACATCTTGATGAAACAACAAAAAAAGCAGTTAAGGCATTGGTAGAAATGCTTTCCACTGAAAGTGAACCAGTCGATCTTCAAAATTCTATCTATCAGATTGCAAAGGACAATGGAGTACAGCCTAAGGACTTGTTCAAGGTTCTATATCAGATTATTCTTGCATCCGATCGTGGGCCAAAAATTGGTCCCTTCATTATAGATATTGGTAGAAAGAAGGTAGCACAAACACTTTCTGAATATCTATAGACATGGCACATAACGAGTATAACAGACCAAAAAGGAGTGGTGCTTATGCTTTAATAATTTTTGGAGCATTTCTTTTTGTCTCTGCTCCATTATTTTTCGGACCTGGTACAACTGAAGGTGGAGTAGCGATCGCATTTGGATTTGTAATAGGTGGAATCGGCTTTTATCTTGGTTTTATTAGAAAAAAGAAAATGTGAGGAATAACTTTGGCTAGTGCAAAAACAATTTATGAATAGATAAAATTGGTTAAAGTAACAAGGTTGAAAGACTGCTTTCCTTAATACTAAAAAGCAGGTGGCGATATTAGTGGGCCTATTTAGACATTCAAAAGAAGCTTCCAGTCAGAGATCTATCAACGACAGTGATAGTAAGAAGTATGTAGCTGTGAAGGTAAAAGAGATTGATGAGTTACAGCTGAAAGCAACACGAAACGAACTAGGGTACGCCAAAAAAGAGCTTCAGGAAACCATGACCAAGCTTGACTCTATCTCTCAAAGACTGGAACGTATAAGAGAAGAACACGAAATGGTTTCAAAGGAATTAGAGTCAAAAAAATCTGAACTTACTCTTGTCAAGTCTCAATATAATCAAAAGGAAATAGAATCCATAAATCAGAAGATTAAGACCGCACGGTCTGAGCTTTATGAACTAGAATCTAGAAAAGAAATTGCGTCCTCAGAATTAGCAAGCTTGAATTCGCAAGTAAAATCTGCAAAATCTGAGCTTAGTACATTGCAGTCCCAGCATGAAAAAAAGAAAAGTGAGATCATGTTGGCCAAAAGAGAGATTGGTTTTATAGAAAAAGAATTGTTATCTATAAGCCAAAGGCAGGCTCCATCAGTGAGTGAAAATAATGATACCAAAAAAATAGTAGAAGCGGCAGGAGCTGTTGTTACATCTGCAAATGCAAAATGCCAGGCATTGCAAAGAGAGCTTGAGGTAGTAAAGTCCACCCTTACCAAAGTAAAAGATGAATATGAAGCAACAAAAAATGAATTGTCTGACCTTAAAAATAGAACTGGGTTAGATTCTCGCAAGAATATAACCAGTTAATTCAGGAATCAAAAGAGTCTTAAATTTGTCCGTTGGGATGAGATATCGATGAGTTACTCCTTTGACGTAGACACACCCTATATACCAAATGAAAAGGGTTGTAGGTTGATCTGGCGCAATGAAGACGGTGAGGAAAGAGTTGTTTATCTAAGGCACCAGGATCTTGCTGAGCTAAGTGAAGTTCTGTCACATGATTCTACTGCTAAAATCGAGCTTGAGGATGAGGTAAGTTCTATAATGGTAAACTCAGATACAACCGAGTTCTTTATGGCCCAAAGAAAATCACTTGAAATTCCCACCAAGACACTCAAGGAAAAAATTAGTGAGTTTGTGGCAAAAAATCCTGATGCATAATTACAAATTCTGTTAGATTTTATATCAAGGTGTTTCTAGTGATTTCATATGTCAAAGGACGATGATGCTGAAGAGATGCAAGTATGGCCTAAGGAATATTCTGGTGATCGAAGTGTGTCAAAGGCTACCTCTGATTTTCGAAGTCAGCTTCTTAACAGCATCCTAACATCAAAAATACCTGAAAAGCAAATAAACACTGATCTGTTTTATGTCATGTCCACAAGGCGTTCAACCAGAAAATTCTCGCCAAGATCTGTTGAACAGTGGAAGATTGATAAGATATTAGCTGCTGCAGATACTGCCCCTACTGCTGGGAATTTCCAAGGCTTTGAAGTTTATTATATCAAAGATCTAAAAGTAAAGGAAAAGCTTGTTGTTGCCGCAAATAACCAGCCCTATGTCAACACACCAGTAGTTCTCGTATTTTGTATGAATCCCGAACGTGTCAAGTTAAACTTTCCACAAGAGATTCTTGCCAAGTTTTCAATCCAAGATGCAACTCTTGCAGCAGCATACTCCCAGTTAGCTGCCTCAGCATTAGGTCTAAGCTCCATCTGGATAGGTATGATTGATGAGGAAAAAGTCAAAGAAGCTATTGGAACGAAACTTCGACCATCATCTCTTCTCTGTATAGGATACCCAGAGCAAAAGCGTGGACCCAAGTCACGAAGAAAACTAAAAGATCTCATCCATGTGGTTTAGATATTATCTAATTCTTTGACTTTTTTATTATTGCGTCCCACAATTTTTGTGGTACAGGCATTACTGAAAGCCTAGAAATGCGCAGGAGTTCCCAATTTTTGAATATGCTATCTTTTTTTATCTCATCCAAGGTCACAGGTCTTTTCAGTCGTGCAACCGGTTTGACATCCACAACAACAAATCTTTTGTCATCTTCTTTTGGGTTTGGATAGGGGTTCTTTGTTATCTTGATAATACCAACAGCCCATTTTTCATCACCAGTGTGGTAGAAAAGTGCTTGATCTCCTTTTTTCATTAAGCGGATGTGTTTGAGAGCCAGATTGTTATGCACACCATCCCAAACTGTCTTTTTTTCTTTCTCTAGTTTATCATAGCTGTAAGTCGATGGTTCTTGCTTTAGCAGCCAATAGTTTTTCATGTTCTACAGTTTGATAATCTCTAATTTTATAGCTTTTTGTTTTGTTGAAAATAGTCAAATGGAACCATCTTTAATCCATCTTTCATGTTATGATCAGGTGTGATGGGAAACAGCTTGAGCACCCGCAATTGATAGGAACAGTAATCATGAAATTGTTCTTCTGTCTTTCTTTTGCAGACGCCGCATATTTTTTGTATTAACTGGTGGCACCTGACACAAAAAGAAAATTCGTGTAATGGTTCACCGCACTTTCTACACAGTTCTTCTGGCATATTACTATGGTTACCAAAGCAAATTGATATCATTCGTTTAGCTAATATGTTAAATACTTAGCTAGTTACTCAAGTTGATACAATATACTCTTAGAGTTTTGAAATTATTCCTGCCTTTGCAGTTACAGCTATGATGCTTACTATGCTTATTGCTAGAATAAAGGATGCCAAGGTTCCAAACTCTGGAACTACTTGTGTGCCGTAGATTGTTATCTCTTCAGTTCCATCAGGAAAGCTGATCTCCAGCGTCCTTGAAGTAGTTCTTACTGTCTCATCAAAGTCAGCTTTTTTGTTATCAACTAGCACATAGAAAACGTCATCATCGCCTTTGTCTGTCTTTGCATCTATCAATTCCCTTGGCAGCGGTATGTTCAATACTCCATCACCTGTTGTTTCTATTTTTATAAGGAGCGAATTGGTCTCTACATCAGCTTCTGTTCCTAGCACTGTGCCTCCAGTAATATCATATCTAAGGGCATAGTCAGTATTTGGTACTTTGACTCTTCCAATAGAAGGTAAAGTGGATGGTGATGGAGTTGGGGTAGGGGTTGGAGTTGGAATAGGGGTTGGAGTAGGAGTTGGAGCAGTTGTGGTTGCTAAAGCCTCATTTGATGGATTCCCTGTACCAACTGAGTTTATCGTAGATACCTTGTATGTGTACATAACACCGGCCGTCAAATTCGAGTGTAGATATGATGTGTTGGTACTTTTAGTATCATCAACCAAGGTACGATATATGTTTGATCCAACTTTTTGTGAAATCTTGTAACCTGTAATTGCTAGTCCGCCATTGTCGATTGGTGCCTTCCATGTCATGTTGATCTGAGTCGAAGAGATTACTTTTGGTGTAAGATCTGTTGGAGCTGCTGGAACTCCTGGCTCTGATGAAGACTTTGGCGTTGCTGAAGCCTCATTTGATGGGCTGCTTGTTCCAATTGAGTTTATGGCTGAAACTCTAAAAGTGTATTGAGTGCCAGTTATTAGACCATCTTTGGGATATGTTGTAGTAGCATATCCAGTGTTTGCTGTTAAAGTTGACCATGAACCCCCACTGCTTTTCATTTCAATTTTATATCCTACAACTAGCGAACCGCCATTATTTGCTGGCTCGACCCAAAACAGGTTTATCTTTGTTGGTGAAACTGCTCTTGCTGTAAGACTTGTTGGCTGATTCGGTGAAGTTCCCGTTTGTTGCGGAGGTGGTGAAGATGTACTAGGGGTTGATGAGGGCGGAGGCAAAGCCGGTGGTGCAGTTGAGGTTGGTGTAGGCGTTGCAGAAGCCTCGTTTGACTGAGCACTAGCACCAAGAGGGTAACTGGCTGAAACTAGGAATGTGTAAGTGGTACCGGTTGTTAAACCAGAAATGGAATGTGTTGTAGTTTGAGAATTAGTATTCTCAACTATTGTGATGAAAGTTCCTTCTGATATTTTTCTTTCAATTTTGTATCCTGAAATAGTTTGTCCGAAAGTTTCTGATGGCGCAAACCATGTAAGTCTTATCTGAGTAGGAGAGGTTGCAACAGCTGTGAGACTTGTTGGAATAATTGTTTTTATTGGCTTTGCAGAAACCTCATTTGATGGTGCACCTGTTCCAACAGAGTTTATTGCTGAAACTTTGTAAGTGTAAGTTGTACCAGTTGTCAGCCCACTGTGAGAATATGATGTAACACTTCCTGTGTTTGAAACTAAGACAGCGTAAGGATTTGAACCACTTTTTACTTCGATCTTGTATCCTGTTACTGCCGGTCCACTATTATCTGATGGTGCTTTCCATGAAAGATTTAACTGTGTAGGTGAGGCCGAGGCTACAACAAGGTTAGTAGGCGGGTTTGGTACTACGATTATTGTTTGTGATGAGGTAACCTCGTTGGATGGACTACTTGTTCCAGCAGAATTTATTGCTGAAACTCTGTAAGTGTAAGTCATACCAGCAGTAAGACCTGTACGTGAATATGATGTGTTGGTATTTCCTGTGTTTGTAACTATAACAGTAAAGTTACCTGTGCCAACCTTTTCTTCAATTTTATATCCAGTAATTGCTGAACCACCATTATCCGACGGAGCATTCCATGAAAGATTCACTTGTGTCTGAGACACTTTTGTGGCTGAAAGATTGGTTGGTGGACTTGGTAGAGTTATCGACGATGTTGACGTTGGCGTCGCAGAAGCTTCATTTGATGTGGTACTTGGTCCAACAGAGTTTATCGCAAAAATCCTGTAAGTGTAACTTGTTCCGGTTGTCAGACTTGTTCGTGAATATGATGTGTTGGTATTTCCTGTGTTTGTAACTATAACAGTAAAGGAACCTGTACCAATCTTTTCTTCAATTTTGTATCCGGTTACAGGTGGTCCACCGTTGTTTGTTGGTGCAGTCCAGCTCAAGTTTATCTGGGTAGGAGAAACTGCTCTTGCTGTAAGACTTGTTGGTGGATTTGGTGCAATATTTTGTGGTTGTTCTGTATGGCCAATAACTTCTGCTGACCACTCACTATTACCTACAGAGTTTATTGCTAAAATGTGATAAACATAATACTTGTCACTTTGTAATCCTGTGTGCGAATAGGTTGTGGTTGTATTTCCATTAATTTGAACCAAGAGCGAATAGGTTCCCGGAGTCGGAATTATTTTGTATTCTATTTTGTAACCTGTAATTGGTGAACCGCCGTTGCTTGGTGTTATCCACGACAAGTTGACTTGTGATGCAGAGATCACCGTTACCGTAAGAGCTGGTTTATCTGGTACAGTTGGGCCAGACTGCCCTTCTACATAAGATAGAATTGATAAGATCGTTAGGCTTGCAATTGCCAGGATAATTGAAACTTCTTTTTCAAAAATTCGCAAACTAGACATGTTTGCTTTGCTTACCTATTTTAATTGCACTAAGAAATCATCAGAACGTTAATCTATTTTTGTCCATTTTCATAGTTTGTGCCTAGTCTATCTTTTCTTTAGTAATAATGTCTTTTGTACTTCATTCATACTGCTAATGAATTTTTTCTTTGCTTCTAATTCATCTGATACCTTAACGGTCACTTCTGATGATGAGAGCATAACATCTTTAACAACTAATGGGGCACTCAGTCCAAGCAGTTCGCTCAAGATATCAAATACGTTAGTAAATTTAGCTCCATCTCTATAGCTATAGATGGTGTTTCCGTCATTGAACTTTGGTACTGGTTCAAGTGGAATTACCAAATCCAAAGAAGTTATTTCTGCAATGAATGTGCCCGTATCTTTTTGAATTGTGTTTTCAAGTTCTTCTTTCTGAGCTACAAGTTTATCTTTTGCTTTTTCAAGATCTTCGAGTTCGTCATTGTACGTTATACCTATCATCTTGGCAAACGTTGATTCAGCTGGACGCTTTAGCGGAAGTTCATGAATTTTGGTTTTGACGTCTAAAAGAACATTATCAATATCAGATAGATGTGCCCTGTTGGTCTTTATCCTTGCAGCTACCTCTTCTAGATAGAAAAAATCGGTCATTACCAATACCTGTTTAGCTGAATTGATGTATTACGTCCATCAAACTAGTTTTGAACTCCTCTGTTGCCAAACCCCACTTGCCATATTCTTCCTTGTAGGCATCCCAAGACTCTTCTGCCTCACGTGCAATTTCAAGTATCTTTGGTCCTATAGCTTTGGTGTTGACCAAAATTGTAACGTTTGCTTGTTCACTATTCATTATTGGTATCTTGACAAAAATCATTCTTGGTTCCTCTATGTTGAATCTATCCTTTATTATCCTCTTCAGAGTGTCTCTTTCCTTTATGTCAAACTCGCCCTTTACCTTTACCAGAGCGCAACAAGAATCTTTTGGTCCACCGTTATTTCTTATATCGTTTTCATCTATGTCAAAGAGTACCGCGTCTTGTCTTTTACTAATGTGTTCAACGATGCCTTCCATTGTATTGCTTTTTCCACTTGATAATAGGTTTGAACCCCATTGATTCTCTTCTGGTATGATAGGAATTACCCATGGAATGGCAAACTTTGGACGCTTTGTTACAAGCCAGGTTCTGTAGTTTGACATGTCCCATTCAGTCTCTCTTGCAAATGATGATACAAACATAGAGATTGCATTTGCCGCAATTAGGTTCATGCCCTTGTAATCCTTCCATCCAACTTCATGCTCTGGCGGTAGATCATCTATTATGGATGGAACCTTTTGCAGCTTTTTCTCAAACTTGTGAGATAAATACCTTAGAGTTTTATTAGAAAACAGAATAGAACAATCACTGTATTTTATCTGATATTCCAGAGTCATTACAATGTTTATTGTTGCTGCTTCAAAAATTATGGGATCCCAGCCAAACTCTGGCAAGAGTCCCAATGTAGCGATGGTTGCATGCTCTTTTGTGTCCTTTTTTATGAATTGTATAAATGCACTAGCAAAAGAACTGCCGGTTCCTCCCCCTAAAGCAAATGGCACGGTAAAACCTCTGACTGGTTCAGGTGAAAGCGCAGAGAGTTGTTTTTGCATATCAAACTTAGCACTCACTTCTTTGATGAATCTAGTTCGTCCTTCAGCCCAATTCCTTGCAGCACCACCTGCTCCATGAATTACATGCTTATCTCTTAATGCAAAAAGATCAGGATATGATTGTAGGATTAGGTTAGCGGCTCTAGGATCCAAGTCTACTAGTAATGCTCTTGGTATGAGTGGGATCTCACCGCCTGCATATGAGTTTGGAAATCTTAGAATCGTGCTGCCGTATCTTTTCAATACTCTTGATTCTTCTCTCTCATTACGAAGGGTAGGCTTGAGAGGGTCTGCACCTACATCAAGTAACAGTCTTCTATATGATTCTGCGCCAAGACCTATTCCACAGTGACCAAAACATGTCATTAGCACAGGAGCGGGTGGAAGAGGGGCAAGCTTTGACAAATTTATATACCAATAGAAAATATGTTTTGTTCTCTATTTAACCAAATAGTACAACAATGTAAAGTGATGACATGGTGCATATAGACATCTAGCTGACAGAGATATTGCACATTTGATCTACCTGTAACAATTTGAGTACAATTGCATTTAAGACTTGAGAAGAAATGATCCTTTGTTAAAGTCATGAACTTTTTATTGTTTTTTTGATAGATCTAAATTCATCAATAGTAATTTCGCCGTTGGCAAGCCTGGTCCTTAGTATCATTAATACATCTTCATTTTCTGATGAAGTGAATTCTTCAAGTGGTTCTGTTTTTCCTTGGTTTTTGATCATAGTATTTGCCTCGTGTCGTATTTCCTTTACTATCTTTCGTTTTTTAGATTCGCTAGTTTTTTGTCTTTCTTCATCATTTTGGGCGGAGTTTGAAGTTAGACTTTCAAGGTATTTGTAGTCAGATAGATATAGTGTCGCACCTTGCTTGAGTGTATTCAAAATATCAAGTAGTCTTTTTTGATCACCTTTGTCCGAATCTAATAGGTTTTGAACTGATCTGATTAACTCCTCAGCCAATTTTCTCTCTTACAAGACATAGGTTGACTTTAATATAAGAAGAATCAGATCATTGCCAGTTTTAGGTTGTGCCTAAATTTAGTCAATGTATTTGATGATTTCACCTGTGTTACCAAACTTGATCTGGTTTATCTCATGACTGATGTCGTTGAGATCGTTGATCTTCATCAGGCCAGATGTTACTGTATACAGAGCGTCATCAATGTAAAATGATCTGCTTCCATAACTGTAACCATAGTAATTTGGATCTGTAGAGTGTTCCACTTTACCCTTCAAGCTAAAGCCATCACTTGCATCAACTCCAAATACATAGAAGCCTCGCCAAATTTTCGGTTGTGGGTATGGTCTGGTTATTTCTCCATCAAGTGGCATTGGATCCTTATACTGTTCTTGTTCCCAGATTGGAATTGAAAGAACATTTTTTTCTTTGTCAAATAGGAAGGCCTTGTGATCCCATAAGATTTCAGAGTCTGTTCCAGGTCCTCCTATCGCAACTGTGTCTACTTCTTTAGGATTTTGAACGTTGGTGACATCAAATAATGCAATCTTTACACCGAGTGTTTCAACACCACCCCACTTGTTTTCTTTTGTTTCTTTTCCTATTCCAATTATGTGATTTTCATCATATGGATGCAAGTAGCTAGAGTATCCTGGAATCTTTAATGCACCCAAGACTTTGGGAGTGTCTTCTGAGAGATCAATTACAAAGAATGGGTCTATTCTTTGAAATGTCACCATGTACAACTTGTCTCCAATAAAGCGAGTAGAGTAGATTGACTCATCCGGTGCAACTTTTTCAAGACTGCCTACAATGTTGAGTGCCTCATCAAGGACGTAGACGTTGTTGTACAAGACGGTACGCTGTGAAGTGTAAAACTCTGATGTTGTGGCAACTCTGAATCTGTTTCCAGACTCGTCCATGGAAAACTGGTTAAGTAAATATCCTGGAACATCACCTTTTGCAACGTATTTTAGATTGCCATTACTTATTGCAATTTTGTGAACTACCGTTTTTCTTGTGTCTTGCTGTATCTTGGTTTCATACTCTTCTAGTGCCTTTTGAATTGTGTTAAACAATGTGGTTTTTTCAGATTCAGGCATTGTGTTGTAGGTGTTCTGTAGTAGATCTGAGATCTTTGCCCACTTTTCATCTAGATTCAAGTCACTGTTTTCTATTGATTTTATCTGAGCTTGTACATCGTCTGACAATAGTGGTACTATAATCTTGAAGAATCTGTCCTTACCGTGAGTCTCATAGTAATAGTATGGAAAGTTTTTCTGATATGCAAGATATATGTTGTCATCAGAAACGTACATTGTGTTGGTATATCCCATCATGAAAGTCTGTGAATTTATGCCATCTCCAAAAATATCAAACGAAGTTACTGTGTTAAAGTTGTAGTATTGTTCAGGGTTGTCAAAGTAATACACATCTGGCATCATGACAATCTTTGAGGACTCTTTTAGAACTGGAAGGATTGGATCACGATAGTCAACACCATTGTTTGCAATAAAATAAACGTAATTTGCAATCATTCTTGCGTTGTAATAGTTTCCATTTACCTCGTAGTCTTTTAGTATCTTAGGGTTTTCCTTGTCAGAAACATCCATTACTAGTGCATGTGTTGTTGGCATGTAGATTGGACTTGGGATATAGTCGTACTGTTGTATTGAATAGCGTTCTCCAGAACCACTATAAAATATCACGAGCCTGTCTTTATTCAAAAATATGTTCTGAAGATATTGGCCTTTTACATCCAGCCCAATCTTTAAAATCTGTTTAGCGCTCTCTGGAGGATATGCTTCAATAATTGTCAGCTTATCTTCTGAAACAATGTATGCATACTTGCCATCGTTTTTAAGAAAATCAGGCTCGTCTACATTACTAACCTGAACGTTTGTAGTAGAATATGTACCGCCGCTCTCCACCGCAGATGCCTGCTCTTTAAGAACTGGTGCGCCCTCCCTTCCAGAGTCTGCCATCATCGGACGAGGCATGACCCCATCAAACATCATATCTCCTGGATATTGTAAGGCAAAGCTTGTTTGGGCATCAAGCAAAAACTTTCTTAGCTCATCAGTGGAAGAGAATTTTTTTAGATCTTGGGTAGACTCGATTGGTGTTATTATTTCTGGAGTTGTGCTTTCCGTGTCTTTAGGAATCACCTGATCGGCAGGAGTAATGTTGGTCATAGCTGCAAAGCCTATTGCGCCAGCTGCTGCAATGGCAATTACAGTGCATATTGCATATCTTGACGTATTTTTCATCTATTATGGTTTACAATATAGTGTTTATAGGGTTTGATTAAAATTGAATTTAACCGCAAATTTAAATAACCTTTATTGAGAGGATGACAAAAAGGCGAGTATGGATGAATACAATGAAGCCGACCCAGTAAGCCTAACTGAAAAGATTGAGATAATTTCAACAGAGGACGAGAAGATAAAATCGGTTGGTGAGTTGTTAAGCTCTGATTCAAGCAGAGCCATTTTGAAGCTGCTGTTTGATGATGTGTTGACTGCAAACCAGATTGCACAAAAAACAGGAATATCACTTCCACTAGTCATATATCATTTAAAAAAAATGCAGGACATGAGCATTGTAAAAATTAGTAGTATTGGAAAAAACGTCAAAGCACAAGACATGAAGTATTATACCACAACCAAATTTGCAATTGTAATATTGCCGTCAAGCCTATCTCAGAAGGCAAAGACTAGCAAGTCTTTGGCTAATTCGTTTAAGACGATTTACAGGTTTGCATCAATAGGAGTGGCTGGGGTAGCAACATGGTTTGTCTCCCAGTTTGCCCAGACTTTTCAAGCAGGCCAAACAAGCTTGAATGAAAATCTGCAAGCACCCATGGATGCAGCTAGGGAAGCAACTACAAGCGGCGAACTTGCCATGGAAAAAACTATGATGGAAGCTGCGATGGCACCACCACCAGCTGTAGGAATTCCACCAGATGTGTTTTGGTCAGTTGTATTTGCGCTTTCTGTAATTATAGCTGGCCTCATCATTGAAAGAGTTTTGAAGGCTTACAAACATTAGATTAAAATCTGCAGGAAAGATGTTTTGCCTGAAGAATGCAAGAATAGCAACTCGCCAAAAGTGTCCGAGTTGTTCTTGTGATGAGTGTTGCTTTGGTCTGACATTACAAGTAATTCTAGTTTAATATAATCTTCTAATCGTCTTCGTCATCATCGTCGTGTTTATCATTTTTTGTTTTCTTTGCTTCTTTCTTTAGCTCTTTCTCATGTTCTTTTTCTACCTTTTTGAGTTCTTTTAGTTCTTTCTTAAACTGTTTTTCTTCGTGTTTTATCTCTTTTTTGGCTTCCCTGATATCTTCCTTAAACTCCTTTTTTGCTTTCTTTGTCGCTTTTTCAAAGCTCTTTAATTCTTTTTTGAGTTCTTTTACTTCTCCTGCACTAATTATTTCATTCTGCTTTGCTACCTTTATCAGTGATTTTGCAGTCTCTCTGAAAACTTTAAAGTCTTCTTTGAATTGTTTACGTGCATCTTTGAATTGTTCTTTAATTGTTTTTAGATCCGCCTTGCAATTTGCTTTTACTTGTATTCTATTTTCTGGCGTAGCACTCCTTAGTTTTTCATTACATTCCGTAATTTTTTTAATTGTTAGATCTCTTTGCATTTTGAAAAGATCATTATACTGATGAACAAAGCTTGAAACCTGTTGACCAAGGTTGCTAGTGCTTGTTGGTATTATGCTAGTGCTTGTTGGTATTATGCTAGTTTGATTGTTAGTTGTTCCTGTAGCATTACTTGAGTATGGACCTAGACCTGCACTATTCCAAGCTGCAACACGATATGTTTGCTGATGTAAGGGTAAAAGTCCAGAGTTTGTGTAGTTTGTTTGCGTGTTACTTGTATTGTTTACAATAGTTGTGCCATTTCTTTGGATCTGGTAGCCAAGTATTGTTGCTCCACCTATGTTAGATTGAACACTCCAAGTTAGTTTTAATGCCGTCTTAGATAGTGTAGTCACATTCAATCCTGTAGGTGCACTTGGTGGTGATGTTGTGGATGGTGCTGGATTTTGAAGTGTGGTTGCAATAGCATTATTTGATGTTAGACTTGTGCCTACTACATTGTGAGTAAAGACTCTGTACTCGTAGCATGTACCATTAACAAGTCCTGTGTTTGAATATGTCGTACTTGTATTGCCTGTATTTGCAACAAGCGTTAAGAAGTTGCCTGCGCAAGAGTCTCTTCTTTCAATCTTGTGTCCTGTAAGTGGAGTACCGCCTGTATTGCTTGATGCTGTCCAATTCAGGTTGATCTGTGATTGTGATACTGAAGTAGCAGTTAACGATGTGGGGGTACTTGGCACTGTCCATGTTGTTGCTGATGCACTGTTTGATGCATTTCCAGTTCCAGCTGGGTTTAATGCGAATACTTGGTACTCATAACATGTACCTTCTGCAAGTCCAGTGTTAGAATAGGTAGTTGTTATGTTAGTTGTGTTTGTTACTAGCATACTAAAAGAACCTAAGCAAAAGGGCCTTATCTCAATCTTGTACCCGTTGACTTGATCTGCAGTACTGTTTACTGGTGCTGTCCATGATAGATTGGTTTGATTGCTTGATACTGCAATTGCAGTGAGATTTGTTGGTGGATTTGGTACTGTCAGCTCTGACACTTGGGCTTCTGAAAAGCCGATAGGTACAACAAGTGTTCCTGCTAGAAGAATTAGTGCTAGTGGGATTGCTATTGTCTTCACTGAGTGGTATTGGAATCATTTTTACATATAACCATCAGGCAGGATTTATCAGTACAAGTTCTTCGTAAGCTTAAAATACTAAATTGAAACCACGTGTGAAATTAAATTTAGAGCTATTTTTTATCATATCACAGCCGCTTTTGTTTTTATTGTCATGATAGGATCGTTCAGACCATGGCGATGATCTGAGTTCCTATCATCTTGGGTAATCGAACCTTACCGGAATGCATTTTGTAATGATATTCTAATTAAGAGTACGATCGATTTCTGAGCAATACTTTTAGCCGATGATTTTACTAGGTTTTGTCTGTTTTACGACCATTTTTATTGATCATGCGTGTATACGACACATGCAGGCATGGTGCAAGGTTAGATTCAATTTTACTACAATAGATTCACCTTATTACATAGGTGGAAGATACGATCCTTTGATTATTTTGACAGATATTGAAAAGAAGCTGCCTGTTCACATCAAAAAATCGCAGTATAAAAAAGACAAATACTCAACAAAAGTATCTGCGGAATATTTCATTAGTTACGATGACTCTGATTTCCCAATGCAAGAGAAAGAGGGTTCTTTTGCAAGATTCGTGGGCAATGATCCATACGAAAAGGTGCTTGAGGATGACGTGGAACTGGTAAAAAACCTCATAAAAAAGACATATGGCGTAAGCAAGGACCAAAATAATAAAATTGAACACAAAATAATACCCGAAGATCGTAATTTAATCAAGGTTTAACTGAATCTGTAGAATTTGGTTTCTTTTTAGAGAGGCCTACTTTAAGATAACAGAGCGTAATGAATTGAATCTGTTTTATTTCCATTTTTGATTTTTGCGCCACTTTAGTTTTTGTAATCGGTATGTGTAATTTCTTAGAAAATCCTGTGTGACTTTCTTACCATATTTTTTATGCATGAAAAGCATAAGATCATTCCAACTTAGGCTAGCCATATGTTCCCGTGTTTTCTTGTCTGGAGCAGGGATCTTACGTTCCATCTCATAATGTCTAAACTGACTACCTCTAAGTCTTTTGTATTGGTTTTAACTAGCAACTATCTAATTTTCGTATTTCTCACTAATGAAGGATCCAGATTCTCATAGGTGAACCCAAAGATTCGAGTCCAAGCGGGGCTCGGACTAACAGTTTGAGCGGACCCGAAGGGACTAGGGTACCATCATGGTCATAAATCCGACCCACTTTTGAAGAAAAATTAATTTTTGTTTTGGTTTGATAAAAGAATTACAATCACAAAATTAATTCTCATGGTTCAGTTCTAGTGGGAATATACCACTCTGTAGGCAAAGTCATGAAAAAGACAAAAGGAAAGGCAAATCCCTCTCTTACACTAGACCTAATCAAGAAAAAGTTAGATGCCTAATAGTGTGACGGTTTCACTATCTGTATCAAGGGCTAGTGCTCTACCCGACTCCTCCTGAGGCGATAGGGAGTAAATTGCCTTTGGCTTGAACATGATGACATCTGGAGTTTTATTTTGGCTCATTCTCTCAAAGATCTTTGATGATGTTTTACCTGTTGCTGATCGGGTTATTATGTCTGTGACTCGCAATTTTTCTTTTTGATCCGTTACAAAATCAACTTTTCCTTTTAATTGAAAACCACTCAATTTTTTCTTGTCAATGACGGCCACGCTTATCCATGGTAAAGACTTGAAGTTACCTTGTGATTTATGCTTGAAAAAGTCGAGCCAGTATATTGCATCATTAGAAAAATAAAACGCAGTCCTTGGTGAGATGTTAGCCACGCCGTTTAGGTCAACAGAGCCAACTACAATGACCTTCTGTTTACGCATCATTTCTTGAACCTCGAATGGAATTGCAACCATGAATAAACTCCTCTTATCCTTTAATTAAAGCACAAACATAATTATCTTGTGTGAGAATTACGTTCTAGTACTGTCAACCATACCCCATTAAATCCTCTGATCCAAGAATCATTGCAATATCCCACGGGCTTATGACTTGATCTTTAGTCATTAAATATGGATGCAACATGTCAAACATAATTTTGCACGCCTCTGGAATTTTCATATCTTCTGAAATTATTTTTGGCTTCTCTAGTTTGAAGATGTTTGCCTTCATATCTAAAAAGTCATTGACATTACGTAGACAGTTTAAGTCATTAGCTATTTTTTCAGTTATAATTCTGTCGCTGATAAATAACGGTACATTTTCAAGAATCAATTTACGAGTTTTATTTTCAAACATTGATGCTATAATCTCTTTAACCGTGTAATCTTTAGTAAAAGTAACGATCCTCTTCTTAGGGATATCAGAAACTCTCATGTTGGTTTTGGATAATGCACCAACTTCAAGTAATTTTCGTGCCGAAATGGCAGAATAACCATGGTACTGGTTTGGTATGATTGCAAAGGCTCTTCTAGTTTGTTGCCATTGTTTTAGTAAGTCAGATAATTTAGTTTGTTTTGTAATGATAGCAAGTTTATCATTCATAATTTCTTCCACCAAAGTATTGTCAAAAAAATCAGAGGTGGGGTTTTTCAGAACACCGTCGAGAAGTTCTATTCCGCCTACCAGACCTGCAGGATGTTCACCCTTCGTTACAACCAATGAATCGGTAAAACACTCTAAATGATGAGCCAGCAAACTAGCAGCACTGCCCACACTGTCAGTTGTTCTGATGGCTACTGATGGTGAAGACAATAATGAATTTGGTAAAAGCTCATCTAGCGAATAACTTGATAATGGTATGTTCTTTTTATGTACAGGAATCATACAACTCCACTTCAGTTAGGTTTCATTCGTAAAAGAATCTGGTCGGTGATCTTTCGCATCTCAGATTCAGAACCAACACTACATATTCTCGTCAAATCAGTAGAGGTCGCTATCCCTATCAATCGACCTTCTTCATTTACCACAGGCACTTTGTGAATCCGTCTTTGCTTCATTAGCTCTGCTAGTTCCCAAACCGTCTCATCTGGGTTGATTACAATTAAAGGCGAAGACATTACTTCTTTTACAGGTGTAGATAATGACTTTTCATGAGCGACAATTTTTCTAACGAAATCTCTTTCTGTTAATATTCCAGTCGCTACGCCGTTTTCCATAACAACTACACATCCGACCCCTGCATCATCCATCATTTTGGCCGCATCTATGACTGTCAACGAAGAATCAACTGAAATAACTGTGTTTTTCATTATGTCTTTTACGAAAGTATGACCCATTAGAACCAGTGACGATATTATACTTAAAAAGTAAAGATTTGATTATCAGGTCTGATAATTCGCATTTAAGCGCATTTTTAAAATCAATTAATTTGCAACTAGTAGTTATGCTCGCTAAACTCGGATCCAAGTGCTATGCTCACTATTACAGTATTTGGCGTTGTACGAGATTTCATTGTCAGATTAGGCAGAAACTGATGGAAAATTTGTTTTAATAACAATTCTGTAAAAAGTGACCACCGTACTCCAAGATTATGTTGAATAACAAAATGGTGAGTTTCTCCTTCTATTCTGTGATCCGAAGTCATTCCTGACGCCTTCATATAATCTTCCAATGCTTCAATTACTCGTTTTAGATCATAGTTACCTTTCATGAACATGACCCAGTCTTTTATCAAAGGAAGCATAACATCTATTATTTTGTTTATTTCGTCGCCCTTCATCTCTTCTCCAAGTGTTTTGAGAATATCTCTTGGCACTGGTATGATGCCTATTTTATCTGCAAATCTGTCCCATTTAGCATATTTTTCTAAAATTTGTTTTACGAGTACATTTTGTGAGACTTTTTTTTGCATCGCTTCTGTTTCTAGCTCATTAACAACCCACTCTGGCAATCTGTAAGTGATGCTTCTGGTTTTTTCTTGTTTAGGAGGGTGTGATTTTCTTCTAACATGTCCATCCATTGGCTAATGTTAATCTGAATGGCATATTATAAGACTATGGACTATAATTCAGGTTCGTAAGGATATTTTATTTAATAATTCCAATGTTGACATTCTTCAAATAGATTGTCGTAGAGATCTTTTTTGTAGCTTTCAGAATCTGTGAGGATTGAGCTGAGATGTTTTACAAAATCCGTTACTGTTATAATTCCGATTGACTGTTCCCCATCTATAACAATCACACGTCTAATCTTATGTGCAAGCATTTGTTGCGCTACTTCATCTACTGTAGCATTAGAGGACACTAAAGTTACGGGAGATGACATCATTTCTTTAGCACTAATGTCAGAAGGTTTTTTGTTCAATGCGGTAATTTTTGACAAAAAATCTCTTTCAGTTATTATGCCATACGGTTTCTCATTTTGAGTTAAAACAACACAGCTTACGTTGTTTCTGTCCATTATCTGTGCAACTTCCATTGCAGAAACTGTTGTTTCTATAGAAACAACCTTCTTACTCATTATGTCAGATGCTATTGCCATGAAAAAATTACAATAACTGAATATAAAATCACCCGCAAAATTATCAAATTTGATAATGTGATAAAACCATACATGATAATGAGCACCTATTTTTAATATTATAAAACCAAATCAAAAATAGGCGTAAATATTTGGAAAGCACATTTCTTTTTCAGGATCTGCATCTTAAAGAAAAGAAAAACATCATAAAATCAAGTGTTAGTCCGCTTCTGTGCAGTGTTTGCAACAAGGAGCTAAACGGAATTTCAATTACAGCAAAAGTGGTAAATGCTCACACCATCTTTCTTTGCTCCCATCATTATCAAACCGTGATTTCTGAATGATGATTCGTAATATACTAATTCCGTACGAGGGTTCGCCACTATCAAAAAAAGCACTAGAATTAGGAAAGGAAATTGGTCGCAATTTTAATGCAAATATTGATCTTCTTATGGTGATACCCATGTTTTATCCGATGAGTGAACCATCAATATACACTGGTGCTACCATGGCTGATTATCAGAAAGTCATAAATGTATTAAAAACAAGAGGAGAAAAAGAAATTAAAAAAGTAACCG